>JADZFJ010000438.1 GCA_020849935.1 Crocinitomix sp.
CAAAAGCTCTTTTTGGACGTAAGGTATCGCGAAGGTTTTTCACCTGATCTTCATCCACTGTCATATACGCCAAACAATGCAATTCGGCTTCGGAGGCAGTGCCTTGGTTATAAATTGGAAGATTTGAACGTTCCATAAATTCACCCAAATGTTTGAGGTGATGCTGAGCGGTTTCAGGAGCAGTATCTCCGTAAAAATCCCAAATGAGTCTTATTTTTCTGTTCACAAAATGCTGATTTTTTTCACTTCTCTTCCCTGATTACTCTCGAGGTTGAGTAAATAAATACCTGCTGGAATTTCTTCCAAGTAAAGGGTGAATGTGGTTGTTTGTTCTGATGGATTCCAAGTGGCTATTTTGTTTCCTTGAAGATCGAATAAGTCAACTGAAAGGATGTTTTCTGAAGAGCTAGACGAAACGTAAATTTCGTTGTTCAACACTGGATTTGGGTAAACCGAAAAGTGGTTGTCCGTATAATTTTCTTGAATTGACAATCCACCCCAGGTATCTTCTGCCAACATTCCTCCCCAAATTCGGTTGGCAATGCGTGGATTATCGATGAAAGGATTTCGGTTGCCAATGGCTTCGTAAATTCGGTTGTTTCGGTTGATTTCAAAAGCGGACACATTGTCTTCTGCGTTCCATTCTAACAATAAATCAATCATATTTCCGTCGATGGCATTGGTTGCGCCAACAGCTACCACACTTGGTAAACAGCGATTTCCGTAACGCACGTACATGTACATGACAATTCGTGCGACATCGCCTTTCCATTCGTCGCCGGGGTACCAATTTGGACCAGAAACGCCAGCATTTCCGCTGCCATTCACAAATTTTCGGTTATCGCGTGTGCCGTTAGTGGTCACATCCGAAGCACGCAAATTATGTGGATCTGAGCCAGGACCAGAAGTACCCAAATCAGGCGAACCTAGTGATTTTGGAAAAACATGTTCACGATTCCATTGTCCAGATGAACCGCCATTGTCATTTTTATCGCGCGTACGATCGTTCGTAACGTCTCCATCTGCATCATTATACCCATACACTAAAAGGACATTGGCAGCATTGGTTGGATCGAGATCGGCCAATTTTAATACATCCCAAACTTCATCGTACGTGGTTGGGGAAGTGTGTGTGCTGGTAATCAACGCACTTAGTTCATTTTTTAATTCAATTTCGACTAAGGTAAAGTCAACACTGCTATAATAAGCAGGAATTTGACCAAAAGAAAAATAAACAGAGGTTGCAAAAAGAACAAAAAATATGTTTTTCATGTGGTCAAAAATTTTAGACGATAAAGGTAGTTAAAAAAATTGGAATCTATTAATTCGCTTCCCATAGGCACGAGCGGGAATCTCGCGCCATCTGGAGTTTGATTGAGCGGATTTTCGGGGAGTTGATTTTGCAAACGGGATAGAAGCGGAGCTCTCAAAATGTGGGCTGCTCTCCAACTCGTTGGGGAGCCAAGTACACATTTTGAAGCGGGAGTGGATAGCCCGCCCGCCCCCAACTTGTTGGGGGGGATTTGCCCAAAAAAACCTAATCGAATGACTGATTGGCATTTTTAGCCATTTGCAATAATTTTTCGTATTCGGCTGGTGAGATGTCAGAATGGAAGAAGTGAATTGGATCGATTTTTACTCCATTTTTTTCAATTTCGTAATGCAAGTGTGGAGCTGTAGATTTTCCTGTACTTCCCACCAAACCAATGAGTTGACCACGGGTAATTTTGTCGCCTTTTTTAACTTTAAAGGCACTTAAATGCGCATACCGAGAAACGTATCCAAATCCGTGATCGATAAGGACACAATTACCATATCCCCAGGCATTTTGCTCCAAATCTTTTACCACCCCATTGCCTGTTGAATAGACATTTGTTCCTTCATCGGCAGTGAAATCCAAGCCCCAATGCATCCGCGCTGTTTTGTAAATAGGATCGATTCGCATACCAAAACCGGATGAAATTTGATTTAAATCTTTATTAGAAACGGGTTGAATGGCCGGAATACATGCCAACATTTTTTCTTTTTCCTTCGCTAAAGCGATCACTTCATCAAAAGAAATGGATTGTGCGTAGATTTTTTTTTCAATTTCTTTCAGTCGTTTATTCAGTTCAATTAAACGATCCGAGAATTGTGTTCCCTCTAAATGCGCAAAATCATCGCCACCACCAGTGCCCATTTGCCTTAAATTTTCAGGAAATGGTTCGGCATTAAAAACTACGCGGTAAATTTCATCATCTCTTTTTTGCAAATCTGTTAACACCCTTTCGGCCAAGGCATAGTCCTCATTCATTTGCGTAATTTGAGCAGATACATTGGCGTATTCAATTTCAAGATTTTTTTCGCGGGTTGATTTGAATAAGGTGGAGAAAAGTAGGTAAAAAAGAAATCCCAAAACAATTGCAGGAGCCGCCACCAAAATTACTCTTAGCAATTTTTCTCGCCAAGAGACTTCCACTTTATCGTAGGATAAGGTGACTGGATTGTATCTGAATTTTTGTTTTTTCATTCAATCTTCATTCGTACTTTCTTCATCTTTTTCGTTTTGTTTTATGCATAAAAACAACTTGCGAAAGTGTAAATTTAAGGATAAAGAATACATTTGCAAAGGAATTAACAATAGTTAACATAAGACGAGAATGAAAATCAACGAGATACGTCAAATATTTTTAGATTTCTTTGAAGAAAAAGGACATAAAGTGGTGCCATCTGCGCCAATGGTGATTAAAAATGACCCAACTTTGATGTTTACCAATGCGGGTATGAATCAGTTTAAAGATTATTTTTTAGGCTATAACGAAGCAAAGGATAAACGTGTTGCGAATACGCAAAAATGTCTGCGCGTTTCGGGGAAGCACAACGACTTGGAAGAGGTGGGGGTAGATACCTATCACCATACCATGTTTGAAATGCTTGGCAACTGGTCGTTTGGCGATTATTTTAAAGAAGAGGCGATTGACTGGGCGTGGGAATTGTTAACGAAAGTATATAAATTAGATATTGACCGAATTTACATCACTGTTTTTGAAGGAGATGCTGAGGATAAGTTAGATAGAGATGATGAATCGATTGAAATTTGGAAAAAGTATGTTGATCCAAATCGCATTATTTTAGCGAATAAAAAGGATAATTTTTGGGAGATGGGGGACACTGGTCCATGCGGTCCGTGTTCAGAGATTCACGTCGACATTCGCCATCAATCAGAAAGAGATAAAATTGATGGGAAATCGTTGGTAAATGCCGATCATCCGCAAGTAATTGAGATTTGGAATTTGGTTTTTATGCAGTTTAATCGTAAAGCCAACCGTGAATTAGAACGATTACCCGCAACGCACGTGGATACAGGAATGGGCTTGGAACGTTTGGCGATGGTGATTCAAGGAAAACAATCAAATTACGACAGCAATTTATTCCAAAGCTTGATTCAGCATTTGGAAAAACAATCGAACAAGGCGTATGGAAAAGATGAAAAAACGGACATTGCATTGCGCGTAATTGCGGATCATGTGCGCGCGATTTCTTTTTCGATCGCTGATGGACAATTACCATCGAATAACAAGGCTGGGTATGTAATTCGCCGAATTTTGAGACGTGCTGTACGTTATGGGTACCAAACCCTCGATTTTAAAGAACCGTTTATTTGGGAATTATCAGGCGTTTTAGCTGAAGAAATGGGCGGGGCTTTTCCGGAATTAATTCAACAGAAAGAATTGATAGGCAAGGTAATAAAAGAAGAAGAAATTAGTTTTTTCCGAACCTTGGCGATAGGGATTACCCGAATTGACGAATTGATGAACCAATTGCGCAAAGACGGAATTAGTGAAATTCCTGGTGAGCATGTCTTTCGATTGAGCGACACGTTTGGTTTTCCAGTGGATTTGACCGAATTAATTGCACGTGAGAATGGATTTACAATTGATCACGAAGGTGCTAAACAGGCGAAACAAATTGCCATAAAAATTGCGCAAGATGCCACTAAAATTGAATCGGACGATTGGGTAATTTTAAGACCCGACGAAACCGAGAATTTTATCGGATACGATTTTTCTGAGGCAACCGTTAAGATTATAAAACATCGAAAAGTTGTTCAGAATAATAAATCATTTTATCAATTAGTTTTGGACAAAACCCCTTTTTATGCCGAGGGTGGAGGACAAGTTGGGGATGCTGGGGTCTTGGTTTCGGAAACGGAAAAAGTCGAAATTTTTGATACCAAACGCGAAAATAATTTGGTGGTTCATTTAACGAATAAATTACCGCTTTCGCCTTTTGACGAATTTAAAGGGATGATTAATACGGAGAAACGTCGCCTTTCTGAGGCGAATCATTCGGCGACCCATTTATTGCACCACGAATTACGAAAAATCCTAGGGACACATGTGGAGCAAAAAGGATCTTTGGTAAATGAAAATTATTTACGCTTCGATTTTTCACATTTTTCGAAAGTGAGTGAAGAAGAGTTGGAAGAAATTGAAAATTTGGTGAATCAGTCGATTGAGGAAAATATTTCGTTGGTAGAACGTCGAGCAGTTTCCATGGATACCGCGAAAGAATTGGGTGCAATGGCCTTGTTCGGCGAAAAATATGGGGACAAAGTTCGGGTAATTCAATTCGGTCCATCGGTTGAATTATGTGGCGGTACGCACGTAAAATCAACTGGAGACATTCGCTTATTCAAAATTACATCGGAAGGTTCAGTTGCAGCGGGTGTTCGCCGAATTGAGGCGATTACTTCCTCAACGGCAATGGCTTATTTTAAATCACATGCAGCACAATTTGAAAGAATTAATAGCTTGTTAAAAAAGCCAGTAGATGTGGTGAAAGCAGTGGAAGAATTAAACGAACGCAATGCCCAGTTAACGAAAGAAATTGAAGGTTTAAAACGTGAGCAGGTAAAACAATTAAAATCAGAAATTCTATCGCAAGTAAAACAAATTAACGATGTTAACTTTATTAGTGTTATCTTAGACTTGGATGCAGGATCGATCAAAGACCTTTGTTTCCAATTAAAGAGTGAAGTAAATCAGCTTTTTGCGGTGATTGGTGGAAAATTTGATGGGAAAGCGACCTTGAGTATCATAATTGATGAAGATTTGGCAAAAGCGAAAGATTTCCATGCAGGGAATTTAGTTCGCGAAGCCTCTAAGTTAATTCAAGGCGGCGGCGGCGGACAACCATTTTTTGCAACGGCTGGTGGAAAAGATAGCAGTGGCTTGACGGCTGCAATTGAAAAAGTGAAACAATTGAGTGGTTTATAAGATGGATTGGTTTAAAGAGAATAAACGATTGATTACAATTATTGCAATCATTCTTGTACTGGTGTTTTTGGTTTTTATCATGTTCAAATTTTGGTCGTACACACTAACCGCCCTACTTGCGTTTGGAGCAGGGTATGCGGTTGCTAAGTTTGCCAAAAAGGATAATTCGCGGCCTATAGTTTAATACCTATTCCAAGGCCAACGTGAAATGAATTGAAAGATTTATTGAAGGTGACATTTTCAAAACTTGTGCCAATGCGTGGGCGGTATTGTAAGGTGCCAGCCAGGTAAAGGTTTTTCCAGATATTATAATTAACGTGCGAACTCAAGGCTAAATCGACATAAAACGGTTTGTAGATTGAGGTTGATTTGGTGAAGGAGGTAAATTCGTTGTTTAATAGGTAACCTCCCGAAGAGTTCAATAAAAAGTTAAAGCGTGCGCTGGCCAAAAGCTCAAAATCAAACTTTTTGTACGAAAAATGTGTACCAAGGTGCAATGGAACCATCAAGTAACTTGCACGATTTCTACCAGTAAAATTTTCGATGATTTCTTTTTCTTCTGTGGTATAATAAAGGGTATCAATTGTAACTAAAACAGAATCTTTTACAAAAGAATAAGTACCTACGGTTTCAAACGTATCGACAGGTGTTGAATAATACGTTCCATATATTTTTTCATAATACGAGTAGGTTTCATTGAGTACAGAATCAAGTAGGAATGTTTTCCGTTCGAAATTGTAATTATCGCTGTAATTTGCAAGCGAAATTCCTGCCCCAATACTTAACGGAATTTTGAAACGATACATGGCATCAAAACTCGTTTGGTTGCCAATTCGATCGCTTGTAGCGGTTTTGAAAATATTGGCATCAAGCGGCGTGCTCGCCGTGTAATTCGATTGTGCAAAAGTAACGCCACTTGTCAATGTCAGCATCCACGGTTGATAGGTTTTGTCTGGTGTGGCAATGATATTTGTAGGAATCGGATCTGTACTCGAATCACTTAAAGAAGTTCCTGCTTTCGATGGACCACTTGCTTTTTGATCGCCTGTGCCGGTGGAATCTTTTCCTGATTCTGGCTGATTATCACCTAAGTTTTTCACTGGATCTTGATTTGCAAGAACATCCTTAGAATTTCCAAGGTCACTTGCTAATGCGCCTGAATCAACTTTCAATTGATCACCTAAATCAATATCTCCGTTATCAGTTGAAGACGTTTTCACAAAACCTTTGTTGTTACCGCCAGTATCTCCCTTAGCTGAACCACCTTTAGATGAACCACTTGTATTTTTATCTTTTTTGGTACCAATTCCTCCAGAGCTTGTAAAATTGCCAGTTCCTCCTTTGGTATTTTTTCTTTGTTTATCTGTTGAATTGTTGGCGATGTTATTTTTTAAAGAGGAGTTAGGATTTTGTTGCACATTGTCCGTTCGATCCAGCAATGAATTTGAATCAGAGATTAATCCTTGAGTATCTGAATTAATGCTTGAAGAAGCAGAATTAGAAGAAGAAGTGTTTATTGAAGCGAGTTGATTTAACGATGAGAATTGTGAAGAATCTTTTCGAGAAATAGCCGTTGTTGATGACCAATCAGGAATGAAAAAAAGTAAAGAAGAAACAACGATTAACCCCAAAAAGGAGCTTAAGAAATAGAAATATTTTTTGGTCTTATTAAAACCTAACGCCGCATCAATATTCGCCTTGACAAAATCAGGGACCACTACTTCCGATTCGATTAATTCGGAGCGAAAAAGGTCGTCTATATTTTTATATTCTTTACCCATTGATTATTGTACTACTTGTTATATTATAAGCTTCTAACTTATTTTTAATCATGTTTCTGGCCTTGGCTAATTGCGTTTTTGAAGTATTGACCGATACTCCCAAATATTCTGCAATTTCCTGGTGTTTGAGGTTGTCCAATACATACAAACTAAATACGGTTCGATAACCATCTGGCAATTCTTGTAATATTTTGTGAAGGATTTGCGTAATTTTCGTCGAATTTTCTTCCAAAACAATTTCGGTTGTATCTTCACCTTCAAAATACAAATCATCTTCAATGAACTCAAATTTTTTATCGCGGCGATATTGGCTGATGGCTTCGTTTATCACAATTCTTTTAATCCAACCTCCTAATTCATACTCGGGGTTAAATTTGTCCCGATTTTGATAAATTTTGATAAATGCTTCTTGTAAAACATCACCTGCCGTGTCAGAATCTTTCGCATATCTTAGGCAAATCGAGTACATCGCCTTCGAATAATCACGATAGATTATGTCAAATGCGGCTTTATTCCCTCGAATAAACTCCTTTTTAAGTTTTTGCGGATCCAACTTCTTAACTTACCTCAATTATTAATATCCTTTAAATTGTACTTCACCTATTTTATTACAGTACAATGCATTTTTAAAAGGGTTGCCTAGAAAAGAAATTATTTTTTGAAAATCTTTTTTTTTAGATTCAATTGTTCATTATTCGATGCTCAAAATGCGCACATCGTAGACAATATCTGTGTTTTTTGGTACTAAATCTACCATCCCTTTGGCGCCATAGGCTAATGAATAAGGGATTTCTATAAAAGCATGTTCTTCAGCACGGATTACTTTCATTCCTTGATGCAAACCATCTACCACATTGTCGTTTTCTAAAACAAAACTAAATGGTTGGCTGTCTTTGAACGAATTGTCATATAATTTTCCTTTGGGTCCTTTGGTATACGCAAAATAATCGAAGGTGATGGTTTGATCTTTTTTAGGCAGTGCACCCCCTTCATTTGTTTTCCATCGATACACTTTTACGCCTTCTTCTAAAACAATCGGTTCAACACGACTTATAATTTGAATATCCACAATTAAATCAGCATTAGGCGGTACAATACCTTCATATCCAAATTCGCTGTATCCTAACGATGCTGGAATCATGATTCGACCTACATCGCCCACATTGATTTTTAAAAAGGCTATTTCCCAACCGTCAATCATCATCCCGATATTCGTTTTTAACGGAACTGGTCTTCCAAGTTCTTTGTTCGAATCGTACACTTTGCCGGTAGCAATTCGAGCATCGTAATTCACCATCACCACATCATTTAGGCGAATTGGGTTATTTTCATTTTTTTTCGACCATTCGATTCGCAAACCATCATTTAATTGCAAAACCATTTTGTTAGGAGTGCCATTAATCGAATCTGGGAGCATTAAGTTTGATTTGTCAAAACCAAACGAATCAACATTTCCAGCATCTACGATAAGGTTAGTGTCAACCACGCTATTTTGATTAGTTTCATTCGTTTCGGTATTAACCCCATCTAAATTGCAGCTCTGCGTTAAAAATAGGAGAGAGGTTACCCAAATTATTGACTTTACTTTCATTGTTCTATTCGGATTAATTCGATATCGTAAATTACGGGAGTTAATGGTGGGATTTTGTCTGTATCCCCAACCAACCCATGCGCGGCGTGACTTGGAATAATGAATTTTGCCCGATCGCCAGGACACATGAATTGAATTCCTTCGTGTAAGCCACTTTCAATGTCGGATTTTTCAACCATAAAACTCTCAGGACCTTTTATTTCGGAGGTATAACAAATCTCCCCATTTAATAAGGAGATCTCAAAATCTACGGTCACCACATCCCCAACTTTGGCGGTATCTTGCGATTCACTTTTAGAATAAACCATGTAGTGTAAACCAGTGCCGGTTTGTGTCATTTTCCAATCTTGATGCGTGGACAAAAAGACTTGAATTTCTTCCAATTCCTCTTCTGCAAAGGTGGCATTCATATCACTTGATTCATCTTGGTTCCAATTTGCATCAGTAACGACCATTTCGGATTCATCTGAACCACAAGATCCGAGGAAAATTAAGAGCGTAGGAATTACGTATTTCATTCGAAGTGAACTTTGTTATCTTCAACGAATTTAGGTAAAATCGTTACAAATTTTGCAATTGCTTCCTCAATTTTTCCGACAAATTTTCCGCCTGCCGCGTTTAAATGTCCTCCACCTCCAAAATGGGTTCGCGCTAAGTCATTTGCTGGAATCGTTCCATTCGATCGAAATGAAATTTTAATAATCCCATCGGACTCATGAAAAAACACCGCCAATTTTACACTTTTTAAGGAAAGAACTTGATTCACTAACCCTTCGGTATCTCCTTTCATTGGTGAAAACCGTTCTTGTTCGCTGCGAGTTAAGGAAAGATAACCTGTTTGAAGCGTTGGCAATACCACTAATTTTTCGAGCAAAGCGAAACTGGTTAATTTTATGCGGTTTTCGGTGTTCGTATCGAATAAATTCTCGTGAATCACTGAATGATTTAGGCCATTTTTAATCAAATACCCAGCAATTTCATGCGTTCGGGGAGTGACAGAAGAAAATCGAAATGAGCCTGAATCGGTTATGATTCCTGTGTAAATGCACGAAGCAAGTGGATCGGAAATTAGCTTTAAATCACCTCGCGCATCGATTAAATCAAAGATTAATTGACAAGTCGAACAAACGTCTTTATCTGAAAATACTAAGTCAACCATTCCTTCGTCAGGATCACGGTGATGATCGATCATAATTTTGTAAGCCGTCGAAGCCTCCAAGTAAGGATCAACCTTGCCAATTCTTCCAGTTGCGTTGTAATCAAGACAAAAAATTAAGTCGGCATTTTGCATGGCTTGAATGACAACCGCTTCATTTTCATCAAAGGTAAGAATCGAATTTATACCCGGCATCCAATCTAAAAAGTGTGGTGCTTTGTCTGGGTGAACGATGGTGATGTTTGAATGAAATTGGTTGAGATAATGATAAAGCGCCAATGACGAACCAATACTATCGCCGTCAGGAGATTTATGTGCTGTAATCACAATCGACTTTGCAGCCTTCAGTTGA
>JADZFJ010000439.1 GCA_020849935.1 Crocinitomix sp.
GATAGGAGGATCAAATGTTAAAATTGGTGGTTCAGTTAAATTGTCACTTACCGTACAACGATCGTAAAGACCTGGAGCTAGCAAAAATGAAGAATCGATGACAGTGATTGAATGCGAACCCACACACAAATCATCAAAAACATTTAATGCAGTAAAAGGGTTGGGCGCTCCTCCATATCGATAAGAAAACGGACCTGGCGTACCAGATGCAACTACGGTGATTTGTCCATCACACGAATCAAAACATGAAATATCTTCGCCATTATAATCCGAAGTAATTAACAAATTAAGTGTAAAAGGGACATGTGAACATAAAACAGTTGCGTCCTTGGTTTCATCACCGGGACGTAAAAATCTTCTAATTCCTTCTGGGTTTACTGAATCGGATAAGACTAAATAAATCGCTTTTCCGCCAACATTGATTCCTTTTGAAACATCAAAATTTGTCATTGCCGAAATGTGTGAACCAGTGAAATCTAAGGAATAATCGGCACGTTTTGCATAAATACTTTCGGCATGAACCGTATAACCAGTTGAAACAAAAGAGCCCGAATTAAAATGAATGGATTTAGCTGTTTCCGTTTTTAGGTGGCCAACTAATACCCAATCTCCTTTTTCAAAGTGGATATTTACATTAAAATCGATGTCGTTCGTCTCAATCCGATTTGAATTTTCGGATTCATTGGCTAAAACTAAATTTCCCGTGAGGTAAAAACCGATGGTTGATCGGATCAAAAGATCTCCTGAAATATTCATGTTTACTAATCCTCCATAAAATGAAAAATAAGGACTTTCAGAAATGGTTAGATCGTTTATAAAAGTGTTTGCATCAATGCTTACAAGTGAATTAGAAGTCAGATCAGAATTTGCGTCGAAAAATGCGTTGTCATTTTTTGTCGGAATTACGCCAGCGGATGTCCCCCCAGAGGTCGTTGACCAATGACTTCCATCGTGCCAATTTCCAGCGCCATTTACCCAATAGTAGTCGGCAGCGAATGATTTATTTGCAGAAATGCCAAACAAGACTAGTCCAGAAACTATCAATAATTGGAAAATTGCATTTCTCATAGTAGCGTTTTTAAATGTACACTAATTATTCGCTAAAACAATTAGTGGTGGGAGAATTTGTAAAACTTTTAATATTTAAACGAATAATAAGCATAAATGGTTGTTCTATTCAAATGTTGCACATGAAGTCGTACTCGAATTTCCATAATTAGAGCACGAATTAAATCCACCTGTCACCTCATGTGAATACCACATTCCTTTGTTTAATTTTGAAATAATGTAATCAAAAGAATATCCAACCGATATAAAATCAAAAAGTTTTACCCTAAATTGTGCGGTAATAGCATCTGTTCGTCGAATTCCTACCCCAATCGAAAATTTATTATCAAGGTCAAACAGGGCACTTAAATGAAAATCGACCGGCGTGTTTTTAGTTTTGAGCAAAAAGAAAGAAGGGACAAAAGTCCATTTTTTTTCTAGTTTAAATTGTTTTCCAGCAGTCAGGTAATAGTGTCTTTGTAATTGAGATTCTGGGCCAATTTCATCCAACGAATTTGCGAAAAGATTATACACGGAAAACCCGACATAATTTCGTTTATCTGCCAACCACACGCCTAATCTTGCATCAGGAAAAATCACAAATGATTGACTACTTTGAGTCATGGCTGGATCGATAAACTCGCTTGTTAGCTCATTTGCTGAAAAACTTGCTTGTTTAACTCCTATCGATGCTCCGAAGGACAACCTTAAATCTCGATTAATTGGCAAATGGAGTGCATAAGAAGCGTGGGCTTGTAAAAATGAAAATGGACCAAAAACATCTCTGTTAACCATTGCTCCAATTCCGTGTTTTGGACCTAGTAAATTTCGTTTTTTGCCAAATTTTAATGGCCCATGTGCATTGATAAACCCTGTTTGCGGGGCTCTGTCAATTCCAACCCACTGTAAGCGATACCCTGTTCGAATATCAATACACGACTTTGTTCCAGCAACGGCAGGATTAAAATTAAATTGATTAAATTGATATTGCGTATAATGTTCCGTTTGCTGTCCTATTACAGAAGTTGCAATGAAGAGAAGGCTATATGTTAACTGCTTAATTTTTAGCATAATTATCGAATGATATTAACATATCCTTTATACTCAGTATTGGCTGGATCATTTAAATTAATCACGTAATAATAGGTGGAGGTTGGCAATGGTTTATCTTTAAACAAACCGTCCCACCATTGCTCCTCTTGGGAATAGTTGATTGCGTTAAACACCCTTTGTCCAGATCGATCGTAAATATTTACTTCCATGTTAGGGAATTTTTCACTGTTTACGATGTGCCATCGATCGTTGATATTGTCTCCGTTTGGCGAGAATGAAGTATAAATGATGAGAACCTCTCCGACAAAAATTGTTACGCTATCCGTTGAAAAGCACCCGTCATTTTCCATGGTTAAAAAATACGTGGTAGTGGTGGTAGGACTTGCAATTGTATTTAAACTGGTGGTACTGGATAAGCTCGAACCTGGCGTCCACGTTGGATCGCCTATTCCTGACCCATTTAAATTTGCTTGAGCTCCTTCATCAATAAATTGATCTGCTCCAGCTTCTGCTGAAACTGGAATAACCGTAATATTTATTGGATTAGAAGTAGCGGTTTTAGTACAAAAGGCACCACAAGAAATGGTTAAAGAAAGTGCTCCATTTTCGGTTAGCCCTGCCGTTGTAAAATCATTTTCTAACCCAGAAAAGATGGATCCTCCGTTATAAAACCACTCATAATTGGTCACCTCTTCACAATTCTCGATCGTCACAATTATTTCAGACGAAGTTCCTTGACAAATGTCTGTGTCCGCAATGGAAATTGTCACTGTTGGATCTAAAACTTCAACTGCTGTTCCGCTGATTGAAATGTCGAAATCACATTCAGACGGACCCGTAAAACCTACACTAGTGCCGCTTATTTGAACATAATAGGTTGTATTTGCATCCAGCACGATTAATTCATTAATATCAAAATCAACGGCGCTTAAGCCGCATGTTGACATGGGGGCATACGGAGTGACACCACAATCGCCTGCTGTTTTAAAAAAAAATGCTTGTAATTCTTGCCCTAAAGTGGGGTCAGGATTAAAGACTAGATTCGTAAAACTTACCACCGCATTTCCACCCACGCTATTTGTGGTAAACACATACCAAACGGTGTTTTCTGGGGTATAACAAAAATTGTAATCCGTCCCTTCGGGTGTCGCTCCAGTGGTTGTTCCAGATAAGGTGATGTCTGGACATAACCGAATCGCGTCTGAACAATTGTCATTTTCAGGTTGTGAAAGCGCAAAATTACACACAAGTGTTAATAAAATTAGTGTGAATTTTTTTTGCATATATCGTTCGCTTCCGTGTTTAGGATGTAAATATACGTAAATAATAGGTGAGGATAAAAGGGTTTAGGCTAAAAATCCTATCAAACTAGATAAGCAAGGGCTTAATGTAGACGAGAATCTTTGAAATAGCCATCAATTGATAAAATACGGTAAAAGTTTTTGTAGTTTTGTCCAAAATTGGATTTTTTGAACCTTTAATCTTGAAAATTTAGACACCATGAACTTAAATGACTACAAATTTACTGTCGAAGAGCGATTTATTAACTACGCAAAAATTGATACGGAATCCGATCCAAATTCGAGTTCTTTTCCTTCAACAGAAAAGCAAAAAGACCTTGCAAAAGTCTTGGTTCGTGAACTAATTGAAATTGGGATTGCAGATGCAGAAATGGATGAGTGGGGATACGTCTATGCCACGATTCATGCGACTGCTGGTGCAGAAAATGTTCCGACCGTATGTTTTTGTGCGCACATGGACACTGCTCCTGATTGCAGCGGTAAAAATGTTCTTCCAATTGTTCACAGAAATTATGATGGTGCACCAATTGTTTTACCAGATGACAATTCGCAAGTGATTACCACCGAAAGACATCCCTATTTAAAATCTAAAATTGGAGATGATATCATCACCGCCAGTGGCTTAACCTTATTAGGCGCCGACGATAAAGCTGGTGTAGCATGTATTATGGATTTTGCTCATTTTATCGTAAATAATCCAACCATCTCCCACGGTAAAATTCGAATCTTGTTTACTCCAGATGAAGAAGTTGGACGAGGTGTGGAACACATTGATATGCAACGCTTAAATGCAAATTATGGATACACTTTAGATGGCGGTGCTTTAGGTTCGATTGAAGACGAAAGTTTTTCGGCGGATGCGGTAGAAGTAATCATCCATGGGATTAGTGCGCATCCTGGTTATGCAAAAAATAAACTTGTGAATGCGCTCAAAATTGCAAGTGAATTCATTGAGCAATTGCCAAAAGATTCTTGGTCGCCAGAAACTACTGAAGGTCGTGAAGGATTCGTTCACCCAACTTCTGTCTCAGGAATCATGGAAAAGGTATCGGTGAAATTTATCATTCGTGACCATGATACAGCTAAATTGGTGGTTTATGAAGATCGTTTAAAATCTTTATTAGATCAGGTGATTTCAAAATATAACGGTGTGCATGCCGAATTTAAAGTCACCGAGCAATACCGCAACATGAAAGAAATCATTAAAGAGGTGCCTTTTGTAACGGATTATGCGATCGAAGCTATGAAAAGAGCGGGCATCGAACCAAAACCGGTAATTATTCGCGGAGGTACCGATGGTTCTAGATTATCATTTATGGGCTTACCTTGTCCAAATATTTTTACTGGTGAAATGGGCATTCATTCAAAGCATGAATATGTCAGTGTTCAAGACATGCAAAAGGCGGTGAAGACCATGGTTCATTTAGTTCAAATTTGGAAAGAAAACGCTTAATTTAGCCGTAAAAACGTACTTTTTTGGTTGTTTTTAACCAATTAGGGTTGTTTTTCGTTTAATTTCACGTAAGGCATTGATCAATATTTCAACGTCTTTTTCGCTATTGTACGGTTCGAGCGACATGCGCAAATAAATTTGTTTGGTAAAGGTAACTACGGGAATCTCAATTTTATATTCGTCGTACAAAGCAGCTTTCAGTCCCAAAGGATTCGTGGTTGAAATTGGAACACTGCACATTTGCCCTAAAAAAGTGTCCTCCAAAGGACAGATTAAGTGGCTGTTAAGTTCTTTTGCCAAAATTGGATAATATTGTTGAACCATCGCACGCGACTTTTTAGTTTGATCGCTCCAGTGATTCTCCTCTAAAAATTTCAAGCAGGCAGGAGTTGTCAGAAAAGCTGAAAAATCGCGTGTTCCTTGAAATTGGTGATAATCTTGAAATTGAGAATGGGATGGAAAATCGGATTCATATCCCCAAGAGATTACCAATGGATCGATGTTCGTTTGAAATGATTTTTTAACATATAAAAACGAACTTCCTTTGGGTGCTAACATCCATTTATGGCAAGCACCTAAATAAACATCAGGATTCAACTTTTTTAAATCTACATCGATATGTGCAGGAGCATGAGCACCATCAATAATAACTAACAAACCTAACTCTTTGGCACGGGTGCAAATTTCTTGAACTGGAAAAATCAAGGCTGTTGGACTAGTAATTTGCGACAAGAAAACAATTTTCGTATTTGCCGTTAATCCACTCCAAAAATCCTCTAAAAATTTTTCAATACTTACCAGCGGTAAATTTATTTTTTGTTGTACATATTTTGCGCCAACTTTATTGCAATAATATTTCCAGGTCCGGTCAGTTGCGCCATATTCTTGATCTGTTGTCAAAATTTCATCTCCTTCTTTCAGATCTAAACTCTTCACAATCGTATTGATTCCAAAGGATGGATTGGTCATATAGATCAAATCATCTGCATCACAATTTAAATAATTTGCCAGTGCCGTTTTTGACTCAGCCAATAATTTTACGCCTGTTTTGGTAATAAATTGGATAGGCTCTTTTTCCAACATTAATTGATACTGTTGATAAGTGTCAAAGATTGGTTTTGGACACGCACCAAAGGATCCGTGATTTAAGAAGGTAATTTCATCATTCAGCAAAAATTGATCTTTGATGTTGGCCATATCCGTTAATTTTTTACTGCGAAGATGTTCATTTTCATCAGCGAATCCAAATAATCCAATTAATTTTACTGTCCAATGAGCAAAATCTCATTTGAAACGTTACCTAAGTAAATAATAAATATATGAAAACGTTAAATTTAATGATCCTCTTTATGACACTCACAACTTTTGGACAGTCTTCTATACACGATTTTAAGTTTGTTTCTATTACCGGCGAAGAACGTTCTTTTTCGGAATTCAAAGGCAAGAAAATCTTAATTGTGAATACCGCGTCTGAATGCGGCTTCACTCCTCAGTACGAAGATTTGGAAAAATTACATCAAGCGAAACAAAATGAATTAGTTATTATTGGATTTCCTGCAAATAATTTTGGAGGACAAGAGCCAGGTAAAAATAAGGAGATTGCTGCCTTTTGTCAAAAAAATTATGGGGTTACGTTTTTATTAAGCGAAAAGGTATCTGTGGATGGAGCAGATATTGCCCCACTTTTTAAATGGCTCTGTGCCCAAGAAAATCCAAGTTTTACTGGTCCAATCAAATGGAATTTCGAAAAATTTTTATTGGACGAAGAAGGGAACTTAATCGACCGTTTTAGAAGTACAGTAAAGCCAACAGCTCAGAAAATTTTAGGAAAAGAATAAGACAAATTTTAAGTAATTGCTGAAAGATTTATACTGAATCTTTCTAAATTGATTGGTCTTTGATTTTCATTGTTAAATTTTTGGTAAATTTGGCTTCTTAAAAAAATAACATCAAATATATAATAATATGAAACTATTAGTTTGTATTAGTAAATCACCCGATACGACAAGTAAAATTGATTTCACTGATAACAATACGAAATTTAATGAGTCTGGTGTTCAATACATAGTCAATCCTTATGATGAGTGGTATGCACTTGTGAGAGCGTTAGAATTAAAGGAACAACTTGGTGGTTCAGTAACAACAATTAGTGTTGGTGGCGTGGATGAAGAGCCTATTATTAGAAAAGCATTGGCAATCGGTGCAGATGATGCGGTGCGTATTGATGGTGAAGCTGGAGATGCTTATTACACAGCTTATCAAATTGCGGAGTACGCAAAATCGAATGGATTTGATGTTGTTTTTACTGGGAAAGAAACAATCAATTATAACGGGTCTCAAGTTGGTGGTATGTTGGCTGAATTGCTCAATATGCCTTTTATCAGTCTTGCAACAAAACTTGATTTTAATGGGAATGTTGCAACAATCATGAAAGAAATGGTTGGGGGTGATGAGGTGATCGAACTAGCAACTCCATTTGTTATTAGTGCGGCAAAGGGAATGGCTGAGCAACGAATTCCAAACATGAGAGGAATTATGGCGGCTCGAACAAAACCTTTACAAGTGATTGCAGCTGCGGCATGTGATCGTTTGGTTTCTTACGAATCTTATGAGCTTCCTTCGGCAAAAAAGGAGTGTAAATTTGTGGATGCTAATAATATGGGTGAATTAGTTAGTTTATTACATAACGAAGCAAAAGTTATTTAAAAAAGATTTTATGTCAGTACTCGTATATATCGATACCCTTAGCGGGAAAATTACTAAAAGTGGAATGGAAGCTGTGCAATATGGCAGCAAAATTGGAACAACAACTGTCATCACAAATGGTGCTATTGACTCAAATCAATTGGCTCAACTAGGTGGTTATGGTGCATCGAAAGTGTTGGTTAATCGCAGTTTAACGGCAAACGATGCGAGTCAATTGGCTCGTTTAATTAAAGCTGCTGTTGCGGCCGTAGACGCCAAGACAATTGTGTTTTCACAAGATTTAACCGGCAAAGCGGTAGCACCCATGATTTCTGCAAGTTTAAAAGCAGGTCTTGTTTCAGGAGCAATTGCTTTACCAGATGCGGACGGAAAAATTAAAGTAAATGTATTCTCTGGAAAAGCATTTGGAATCGTGAAGGTTAATACTGATAAAAAGGTGATCACGTTGACCCCTAATTCAGTAGGAGTAACTGAAGGAAGTGGCCAAGCTGCTGTTGAAGATTTTTCAGTTGATTTTGGAGCTCCTTCCTACACTACAAAAGAAATCAAAAAGCAAGAAGGTGATATCCTTTTACCAGAAGCAGGGTTAGTTGTGTCAGCAGGAAGAGGGTTAAAAGGACCAGAAAACTGGGGTATTGTGGAGGATTTGGCAAAAGCACTCGGTGCGGCTACCGCATGTTCACGTCCGGTTGCAGATATTGGATGGAGACCTCATCATGAGCATGTTGGACAAACAGGTGTGGCAATTCGACCAAATTTGTATATTGCAATTGGAATTTCTGGCGCAATTCAACATTTGGCGGGAGTTAATGGCAGTAAGGTGATTGTTGTTATCAATACTGATCCGGAAGCGCCATTTTTTAAAGCGGCAGATTATGGAATTGTTGGCGATGCCTTTGAAGTATTACCTAAATTAACAGAAGAAATAAAAAAATTAAAAGCACTAAATTAAAATGTTAATTTTGAGAAGGTTTTAAGCCTCCGTTTTTCGGTTTATGGAAAAGATTGAGTTAAAAATAGTAGGATTGTCATACAGCCAAACGCAGTCGGGTGCGTATGCTTTAGTGTTGGCGGAAAAGAAGGGGGTACGGAGATTGCCAATTATTATTGGTGGTTTTGAAGCGCAATCAATTGCCATTGAATTGGAGAAAATGAAACCATCTCGCCCTTTAACACACGACCTTTTTAAAACGTTCGCAGATACTTTTCATGTCAAAATAAAGGAAGTGTTAATTTATAACTTGGTTGAAGGGGTCTTTTATGCAAAAATTGTTTGCGATCAACAAGGTGAAATTTATGATCTTGACGCCCGAACAAGCGACGCAATAGCGATTGGAATTAGAGCGAATTGTGCCGTGTATACTTTCGAACATATTTTAAGTTCAGCAGGAATTCAATTAGAAGATGAAATTGATGCAGATGCAGCGGTGAATGAAAATCAAGACGCTGATCCAAATGCAAATGAATTGTCAATTGCATCTGTCGAAGAGTTAGAAGCTTTATTGCAAGAGGCGATTGAACAAGAAGATTATGAAAGGGCTTCGGAAATTAGAGACGAATTAAATAAAAGAGGTTAAAATTGATGAAGTCCCTCATCATACCATTAATCTTAACATTAAGTGTATTGGTGGGTTCTTGTGGTGAGCAAGAAAAATTAAGCCCAATCATTGGGAAATGGAAAGACAAAAATTATAATTCGAAGGACACGATTACCCAATGGAAAGACATTTCTTTTCAAGATAAACAAGGTAAACGTGAATTTTCAGCAACAAATTGGTTTTCGAACAAAATTCAAGGGGATTGGTCTTTAGAAGGAAAAACGTTGACATTAACCTATTTAGCCCCAAAACAAAGAAATGTTGATTCGATTGTTGTAGAAGATTTTGGGGTGGATGGTACACGTACAACTTATTTCGAGGATGATGCTGTTGTGCAGACACTTGAAAATGGAACAATTAAAAGCGCCCAAACTACTGATAAAATTCAAATTGCGGTTTTGGACGATCGAAACCTGGAATTTCAGTGGAATGGAATAACTCATTCTTACGTAAAAAACCTTGAACATCAATCATCGGTTTCTTTTTGGTCGATTTTGAGAGGCGCAATTGGAATTACCTCCTTGATCGTGATAACATTTTTGTTTTCAAATAATCGGAGAAGAATTGATTGGAGTTTGGTCGCCAAAGGTCTAGCTTTGCAAATTGTCATTGCACTTTTAGTACTAAAAGTTCCTTTTGTTGAAAATGGATTTATGTGGGTGAGTCAAAAATTCGTAAAACTCATTTCTTACACGAATGAAGGGGTAAATTTTTTATTCGCCCAATTTGGAATGGAAAAAATTGATTCTACTTGGGGTAATTTTGCTATTACTGTCCTACCTACGATTATTTTCTTTTCCGCTTTAATGAGTGTACTTTATTATATCGGAGTACTTCAAAAAGTGGTGTTCGTCTTTGCGTGGATCATGAAAC
>JADZFJ010000440.1 GCA_020849935.1 Crocinitomix sp.
CATCTACGATTCCTAAAGTAATATTTTTCATAGGTTTTGTTAGGTGGGAGTTAAAAATTGTTTTTGGTTGTCGAGGCGGTTCAATGCAATTAGAAAGCTTGTAGAATGGTTAATTTTTGACTTCATCTTATACTTGGCATTCACGTATTGCACGCGACTTTCAATGTTTTTCAATCCTAAACCGAATTTGGCAGTTTTTAGATCGATACCTTTTCCATTATCGAGGATTTTTAGCGCTAACAAATGTTCAGTTTGTCTTAAATGGACATGAATATTAGTCGCTTCTGAATGTTTGGTGATATTGGTAATGATTTCTTGAATGATCCGTGTGAATTGTGTTTTTTTACTTGCATTCAATTCGAAATCATTTCGAAGATCCATTCGATAACTTAACGAAAATTGGGTTTCCCATGGATGAGTAATTTCTTTAATTAATTCATTTAAAGGGGTATGTTCAATCATCGGCGGACTAAGATCGTGGGAAATTCGCCTCGCTTCTTTGATACTTTCACTGAAAAGTTGGTCCATTTTCTCCACATCATTCGACAGTTGATTTTGGTACCGCATGACAGTGAGTTTTGAAATAATGCTGTCGTGCAAATCAGAAGCGATCCTTAGGCGCTCTTTTTCTTGTGCAGATATATTTGTTTCTAATAATTGACGTTGGTGTTCGATAAGTAATTCGTTTTCAAGCACATTTCTTTTAATCGCTTCCTTATAATATTTTCGTACGATAAGGATAATGGACGTCAAAAGAACAACGATAAAGGTGATTATAATTCCAAACCAGTACGCAAGGGTTTCTGGATTTTGCCATTTTTCCATAGTGAATAGGTTAGGTAGATATAAAATAAGGTGGTTACAAAGGCATTACTCAAAAGGAAATAAAATTTTAACTCGGTATCCGCGTTAACAAGATAATTAATTGGCAGTATCATTATCAAATTCAGAGAAAAGTATACCAAAACGACTGCATTCAAAATCATGTTGGACTTGTTAATTTCTTTTGATTGCCCCAATTTTTCTGCAAAGAAAAACAGACTAGCGAGCACGATAGTAAAAGGATCTATTGCACGAGAATAATACTGGAGCGTTTTTAAATCATAAAAATCTATTAGCGTGTTTTCTAATAAAATATAGGCCATACCTATTATTCCTACAAATAGCAAAATATTCCCAGCTAATTTCTTTAAAAGAAAAAAACGATAAATAAGAGTGAAAGTTAGTAATTCGAAAAATCCGTATATTTGAACAACCACCATATTATTTCCCAATCTAAAGCCAACCACGACACTAATAATATTAAATACGAATGCTAGACATAAATAAAAATACAGACACTTATAAAGTGCCTGTATTTTATTAAATTGGATGAGTCCAATAATTACAGCAACGATGAGCGCCAAAGTTATTAATGAGATAGAAAAATAATAAGCTAACAACATCGATTGATTTTATGTTATATCAAACTCAATAAATAAAAACGAGAAGGAGAGGTTACACCACTACCTAGAGGTGGAATCCAAGCAACTGTATCCATATAATAAATTTGAGCCGTATCCACATCTTGAACGATAATATCAGCATTATATCCACCAGGAGCAGTTGAATTGGTTGTTAGTGCAAGAAAAGCATTGTGTGTTGTTCCTTGGGCACTATCTTCTTGAGGTATCACAAAACATTGAAAGATGCTATTTTGAGTAGAAATATTTGAAGCAATCCAGTTGTTGTGATAAAGAGCCCAATTGTTTATTCTAGCAAGTGCTTCTGCTGGTGTGATGTTACCACCTTGGCCTTGACTAGCTTGACCCGTAGCGATTGGACAAACGGTCACATTTGCCGCAATGTTTGGATTACTTGGAGTATCCAAATACCCTGAAATAACGAAAAACACTAAATCACCAGTAGTTGTGATTCCAGGGTAAGCATGCACGTATGCGCTTGTATCACCCGGATAAGGTTGATTCGTTGTATCTCTCACATAACTGAACATATTTCCTTGGTTAAGCCAAGAAGTCATATTAGCTAAACCTGATTGATTTCTTTTGCTCGCGAATAACGCCATCGCAGCTTTTATTTCATTTAGATTCATAGAGTTAGACTTTTAATTTAATTTATTATTAGGTTATAATTTACGCGGTAAGTTTTAATACATTAGCACAAAAGTTTGGGTAAATATAGCATTTAATCCAATATTTTGTTAAAAATTTAATGCTATTTTCTTTTCTATTCTAGTAACTTTAATCAAGAACAACCTCATTTAAATAGCTCAATGTCTCATGCCATAAATGACAAATTTTTTTTAGCATCTGTATCTAATTTTAGTCTAAATTTGATGCAAAATTCAACAAAAGCTGTTTTAAGGTTAGCATGAAAACTTTAAATATCTGTTGGAAAAGTATACGATGAAAAAAACAACAATCATAAAATCAGTGCAAAAAGTCATAATTTTGGTGATTGTTGTAGCCATTTTATTTTTATTGATTCAGTATCTTAAAAACGTATATCAATCAGAGGGAAGTGACAAGTTTATTTATTCGTTAATCCTTTTTTCTGCATTGATTATTGGAATTGCACATGTACTCCTTTATATTGTCCGAAAATCCATCGAATCCAAAACATCGGAGGAATTCAAAATCCAAAAAAGGCGATTAGAAATTTGGCGAAACGCTGTTAATTATATAACCCCATTTGTTCTAATAGCGATGGGTTACCATTTTTGGCAAAAAGGGTGGTTACTGATGAGTATTCTCGTTTTTGTGCTACTTGTAGACCGAATTAATGA
>JADZFJ010000441.1 GCA_020849935.1 Crocinitomix sp.
GAACAACTTTCAAAAATCACTGGAATTTCGGAAGTGTTTACGGTTGATACGAATCAATGCAAAAAAGCAAATTTTAACGAATTTACGTATTCAATTCGCCACGCCGCTGAAGGGCAAATTGATACAGGAAAAATGATTCAACGGCTAACGTCGTTAGCGATTTCAAAAGGAGTAATTATTTTAAATGGAATGACTGCCAAGGAAATTAAACCGAACCAAGTGGTGACCGATTTTGGCTCAATTCCCTTTCATCGACTGGCAATTTGCACCAATGGTTTTGCCCGCCAATTTTTACCATCAGAGGATGTTCAACCCGCACGTGGTCAAGTGGTGGTAACCTCCGAAATCCCAAACTTGAAATTTCAAGGAATTTACCACGTCGATCGGGGCTATTATTATTTCAGAAATCTTGGAAATCGCGTTTTATTTGGCGGAGGACGCAACTTAGATTTTGAAGGGGAAAACACCACTCAACTGGAAACTAGCAACTTGATTCAAGCCGAACTCGAACGAATTTTACGAGAAGAAATCCTCCCAGACACTCATTTCAAAATTGATCATACTTGGTCAGGAATTATGGGCGTTGGAGCAACCAAAGCACCCATCATCAAACAAATCTCTGACACGGTTTATTGCGGTGTGCGCATGGGAGGAATGGGGGTAGCAATCGGCAGTTTAGTAGGAAAAGAATTGGCCGAATTAATGACCAAAAATGATTAACATCAAATGGAAAAAGAAGAAAAAATCACCGAAAAAACATCGCATTACGACCATTTGGAAAAAATGTCCATGCACGAACTTTTGACCAATATCAATCGTGAAGACCAAGGAGTTCCAGCAGCAGTTGAAAAATGTATTCCTCAAATTCAGGCGTTTGTAGAAGAAGCCTTGACACGCATGAAAAAAGGCGGACGTTTATTCTATATCGGTGCAGGTACAAGTGGAAGATTAGGAGTCGTGGATGCTTCGGAATGTCCTCCCACCTTTGGTGTCGAACATGGACGGGTGATCGGAATAATTGCAGGAGGAGATTCTGCGATTCGCGCCGCGGTTGAATTTGCAGAAGATGATACTCAACAAGGATGGAAAGATTTAATGGAATTTGAAATCAACGAATTAGATAGTTTGGTTGGAATTGCAGCCTCAGGAGGCACACCTTATGTTCTTGGCGCCTTAGAATCAGCGAAAAAAAATCAAATTTTAACTGCGGGGATCACCTCAAATCCTGCAAGCAAATTGGCGCTTTTGGCAGATTATCCCATCACACCCGTTGTTGGTCCCGAATTCGTAACCGGCAGCACCCGCATGAAATCTGGCACGGCACAAAAATTAGTTTTAAATATGATCTCCACCAGTTTAATGATTGGCCTCGGACGAATCAAAGGAAACAAAATGGTAGACATGCAATTGACCAACAATAAATTGGTGGATCGCGGAACGCTCATGGTGGTGAGTGAATTAAAAATCCCCTACCCAGAAGCAGCGGCTTTGCTCAAAAAATATGGCAGTGTCCGAAAAGCAGTGGAAGGGTATCTGAAGCGATAAAATTAATTTCTTGTCAACTTAAACATCGCAATTTTCGCAATATTTCGCGGCTTTGTTGTGCTCAAAACAATAGCCGCTTTCGTACAATTGGGCAAGTATACATTTCAATTCCTCTTCAAAAGCATCCAAAATTTCATCCGTTAAAATGGGCGAATCTTGCGAATTCACGCAGACATTTTGCAACCAATCATCCAAATTAATCATGGAAATAATGCCGGCAGTAAATTGTTTGTATTCAGGATAAGTCGCACGAAACATCAAGGCATACATCAATAATTGACGTCCGTAGCCCTTGTCGTCCTTATTCATGAATTTTTCCATTTCACCAGGCTGTAAAATTTTATCCCCTAATTTTACCTTTGCCTCGGTACATTTCCCTGATTTATAATCGATAATTCGGTAATAACTACCAAACTGATCAATCCGATCGGCATTACCTTCTAATTGAATCGTTTTTTCCTCTCCATTAATTTTCCACTGATAAGTAACGGAAAACTTTTTCTCCAAATCAATCAACCAAATGGGGGCATCTGTGCTTTTTATTTCATCAATTTGTTTCCCCAAAAACCGATCAATAAAACCCAACGAAACCTCAAAAGAGAGTTTGTTTTGCCCAAATTTAATGTCGTTTTCACTAAATTCTTTTAAATAAGCCTCTTTCAAATAAGCTTCCACATTTTTTCGCTCTGCTTGCAAAACTTGGGCATCCAATTTTACTTTTTTCTCCAAGAAATTTACCCGAAAAATTCGTTCAAGTACTTCGTGAATTTTAGTCCCAAACGTCGATGATTCAATATTTTCTTCCACCACCGAATTTTCCTTCATCCCCAAAATATAACGGTAATAAAAACCCAACGGACAAGAAATCAATTTATTTAAAGCCGACGGAGACAATCCTACTGAAAAGCGTTCATCCATTTTTGCTTGCACCGCAGGCGAACTCAAATAACGTGTCGTAGAAATTTCGGTGCCAATATCATCCGAGGTATACGTAAAATGCGCAATCGTATGACCAGCTGACGCGTCAATTTCGTTTTCCAATTGGGTAATAAATCTACTTTTTTCACTTGTACCAACCCCTTCGGTAGTTGAATTAAACGTAAAATAAACATTTTTTGCGCGGTGTAAAAGACAGTAAAAATGATGCGCAAAAATCGCTTGCCGATCTTCCTCCACTGGGAGCGAATGATTTAGCTTTAAATCCCTCGGAATAAAAGAAATAGTCGGATTCGTTTGAGGTAAATTCCCTTCATTCAGTCCCAAA
>JADZFJ010000442.1 GCA_020849935.1 Crocinitomix sp.
CACCTAGTTTAACGCAAAGCCCTAAGAATTTTGGAATTTGGACAGGTTTAACATTTCCGAATCTCGCTGTCAATTTTAGATTAGATTATACGTTTACAGAGAAAATTAGCGCCAATATTGGACTAGACGGAAACGCCATCTCCACTTTAGGGAGATTGATTGGCTTAAAATATAAAATATACAAATTCCCTAAAAATGGATCTTCTTTGATTTTGGGGGCAGATTATGATTTTACAACCAGCGGTATTTCTAGCATAACTGATGAAGAGGCTAATAAAACTGGAGTTTATACCATTCCAAAAAATAGCTATATAATTCCAAATTTAGGATTTACTATTTTTGATCGAAATAAGGGAGAAGGAATTTTAAATGGGCTTTCGATTGCGCTACAGTTTGATTATAAGATCCCTATTTCGTATAACAAGGTGGTGCACAGAAGTGGCGAATACTCTGTCACCAGCGAGCAAGCTATTACGCGCTTTGCTAATGGTGGTCCAAACTTTTCGGTAAGAATTGGCTTATGGCTTGGAAGATAGATTAATAGCTAACCAGCGTTAATCAAATTTTAATTTGGATTTAATTTTTTCACACTCAATCCTCAAACTCTAAACTCATTTTCCACACCTACTCCATAAATCCCACACACTAAACTCAAACTCTAAACTCATTTTCCACACCTACCCCACAAATCCCACACTCAAAACTCAAACTCCAAACTCATTTTCCACCCCCGATAAAAGCGATAGCTTGTTGCTTTGGCGCATTTAGGAAACTTGTTGTTTGACAGTGACCAACGTAAACTGGAAAAACGACTTTAGTTGACTTATGCGACGAAGCAACAACTAAAGCGACTAGCGGGAAAAGGTGCCTCTTCCTTCGCTAAGCCGCCTATTGCCCTATAGCTTAGGATGAAGCCGCGCACTAAACAACCTAAAACTCCAACTCACGCACTACGTAAAGGATTGGATTTAAGACAGATTCTCCAAATAACATGGAACGTTCGGGCGACCAACCGTACACGGGATCGGGTAAATTATCGTTGTCTTTAAATGGCATTTCGACAGTGAAAGAAAGGCATCCAAAACGCTCGGCGATGGCGTTGGAACAGACTGTTAAATTGGCCTCGCCAGGTTTGTCGGCACCGTAATTAAATTCGTCCTGAAAATCGGGGCTGACATCCATCCAATGCTGCTTAAATTTCTCCTCTAATCGTTTTAAGGCTAAATTATAACTTGGGAGTCCTTCTGAAGCGGCCACAAAATTGTAGGGAATAGCTTCATCGCCGTGGATATCGAGTAACAAATCGACCCCTACTTCACTCATTTTATTCAAACAATGAAACACCTCGGGACTTTTTTCGAGGCTAGGTGCTGCCCATTCACGATTTAAGTTCATACCTGCCGCATTGGCACGTAAATTCCCCGCTATTGCTCCATCGATATTCATGTTTGGAATGACGTAAAAACAAGCTTGCTCCAATAATTTAATGGAAACTGGGTCGCTGTCGTCCATCAATCGGTCCAACATTCCTTCGATAAACCATTCGCACATACTTTCGCCAGGATGCTGGCGCGCAATGACCCAAATATTTTTACCAATTCCCTCATCGCCAATAATTAACATTTCAATATCTCGCCCTTGAACGGTTTCGCCAATGACCTCCATGCGGCAAATTTCTGACACTTGCGAACGATGAATGAGTTTTAAATGATCTTGATACGAATAGGGGGCAAAATAAGCAAAATAAATGCTGTCGTTAGATGGTGTATAATCGATGGTTAACACCCCATTTTCAAATGTCGTTGGCACACGAAACCATTCAATCATGTCGTAAGACGCGCAGGCATGGTAATTTTTCCAGCCATCTGGATAAGTGGATTGTCCTGCATTTATTATATCAATTTTGCACGAAATATCGTTGGCGCCAGTCAACCTAAAATGAAACCACTGGAAAAAATCGGAATTGGTGTCTTTACGAATCATTAATTCGATTTCACCGTTTTCGCGGATGTTTACCACTTCGATATTTCCGCTGTCAAAATTTGAGCTGATTTTCATTTTGTTTGATTTAATTGGATAAAATTAAAAAAAAATAGCGGTTTCGGTTAGTTTAACAGGAATTGATTAAAAACATTCACTCGAAATAAACTGACTTAATACCATGGTCAATTAAAAATTTTGTGGTAATATTGAGTACCTACGCTTTACATTTTGTACTAGTAAACAAAATATTACCTTTTAGGAGATTATTTTTAACCGATGAAAAACGCCTTTATAATCTTATTCTTAGCCGTTGTGTTGACTTCGTGCAAAACCAATAACTACCTCAAATATCACCGCATTGTAAACGAGGCGGAATATTCCTACTTTAATGAAGATTATCAAACAGCCAGTGAGTTATTCGAAAAAGCCTTTAAAAAAGTACCCATTCCTTTTGAAGTTGATATTCATTTCTATTCAAAAGCCTTATGGGAAATTGGAGAATATGAGAAATCCATTTCCTTGTTGGATACCATCGGTCTTTCGGAAATAGCGCTCACTAAAATGGGGTTTTATAAAGGGATGGATTCATTGACCCAACAAAAGCTGATTCAAACGAATAATGAAAGAACTGTCAGAATCAAACAAGAACTCTCAGAAAATCCGATTTGTGCCATTTTTGATTCACTAGACAAAAGAGATCAAGAAGCGAGGCTCCATTGGCAAGAAATTGCAGAAAATTACCCAAACGATTCGATTAAAAAAAACCTAGCTTGGGCAGCAGTTGACCAAGTGGATTCGCTTAATTTATTGGTGGTAGACTCCTTATTTGAAATTCATGGATTTATTGGAGGAGTTTATTTTCCTTATGATCCATTGATAATGCATTTGACAATGACCCATCAAGTTGATTGGGTCGGGGCGAATAAACGCCTTTTTATTCGTGCCATCAAACAAGGACGATTAACACCAGTTGTGTATGCAAGTGCTTTTGATAAAGGATTGTTGTGTAATGGAGATACCGTTGTGTGTTATGGACAATACACCGATAAACTAAGTGGGGTTAGTGAAGTAGAAGTGTACATCGCGTCTAGCAAAATAGGAGTTTCTCCTTATTTTGAAGAATATGTCCATTTCCCAAACACCAAAGGCCGCCAACCAAAAAAACATGTGTATTACGAGTATTATGCTGCTCAAAAAGATCGATTTAATTGTTTCCGAAGGGTCGCGTTATTTTTAAACAAAAAAGTAGTCACAAAAAATTCTGCCAGTTTTTAATACTCGAAAGGATTGATTAACAATAACACTAATCGTTAATTGTTAATAAAATGTCCTTTATAATTAATTACTATTCTACACATTATGTGGATTAATTTCATACATTTGGTTCACTAAACAATTTATATGAAAAAAATAATACACTTTAGAAATTCTCTTTTTTTATTGGCGTTTGTTTGGGCATCTAACCTTGTTGCTCAAGTTACAACGATCAATTTCTCTGGAACAATCGTAAATTACACGGTTCCTGCTGATGTTTACTTCTTGCGCATAGACGCTTTAGGCGGTGCTGGAGGAGATGGTGGACACGCTTCAAGCGGTGACGGCGGACATGGCGCTAGAATGGTTGGAACGTTCGAAGTAACACCAGGTCAAGTTTTAAAAGTATTAGTTGGTGGCTTAGGTCAACAATCTGATTATGTTGCTGGTGGTGGCGGTGGAACATTTGTGTGGGACAATTCAACTTCTGAATTAATGATTGCTGCCGGTGGTGGTGGTGGTTCAGGATCAACTGATGGCGGTGCTACGTTTATTAACGGAATTGATGCAACGCTTACTGAAGTTGGAACAAATGGTGCAGGAATGCCAAATGGCGCAGGTGCTGCAGGTATGGGAGGTTCAACTCCTTCTACTTCAACGTATGCTTCAGGTGGTGCTGGTTGGAATTCAAACGGAGCTAACGGAACTCTTCACGGATGTACTTATAATTCAACAGGTGGTGAAAGACCATTAGTTGGTGGTACACAAGGTGTTGGTGGAGGTACTCCAACATTACTTCCTCCAAACGGTGGATTTGGCGGCGGCGGCGGCGGTAACGCTCGTTGTGGTGCAGTTGGCGGCGGAGGCGGCGGCGGTTATAGCGGCGGTGGTGCTGG
>JADZFJ010000443.1 GCA_020849935.1 Crocinitomix sp.
AAAAAAATAATTGAAAACTACGTATTTATACTGTTTTTTACTAAAATTTAATGGCTTACCTTGTGCGCGGTTTTGCGGGGGGAGATAAATATTAAATTGGCGCAAGAAATTACCTTATAAATATTCTGAAATACATTCTTTTACAAATTTATTTAGGATTTTTAAGGAAACTGGGTATTGTTTCGTCAATCAATGAGTTCCATCCAATTTATTGAAACAGAAAATTATGAAACAGCATTTTAAAAAGGCTTTACTCAATATCATTCATCACGGCGATACAGACGTATTCCCTTTTCCGTTTGAACGACTTCTTTTCGAGGAAAAATTTGATGATGTGGTCACAATACTTGGGGAAATGCATCAAGATATGGAGAAAGCCCTTGCCGAAAGAACGCCTTTAAACATAGTAAAATTAAGTCAGGTTGGTTATTATGGTTTTCGACAAGTTACACAAGTGGAGCCATTTTGGAACGCTTATCTTTTAGCACTTGTAATATCCTTGGCAGAAAAAATTGAAAAAAAACGTATCCCAGAAAATTTAAACAAAATTTACTCATATAGATTTCAATGGAATCCTTCCAAGTCTTCTTTATTTAAAGATACTACATGGTTAGATTATAAGAAGCAATGTGTTGAATATTCCAAGTCATATAAAGTCGTATTGCAAACAGATATTTCCAATTTTTATCCTCGTATAAATCATCATCGGTTAGAAAATGAATTAAAGAGAACTGATAACACCAATGTCCCTAAAAAAATCATGAAGCTGTTAGGCACGTTTTCAGGAACCATTTCTCATGGTTTACCAGTTGGGGGACCAGCCGCTAGAATTTTGGCGGAGTTAGCGTTGAATAATACCGATTATCATTTAAATATGCGCGGAATCGTTTTTTGTCGGTACGCCGATGATTATTCAATATTTTGCAACTCCGAATCAGAAGCATACAAAGTTTTGATTCTTTTGTCTGAAAAGCTTTCTATTGATCAACTAGGGCTCCAAAAGGATAAAACAAAAATAATGTCGTCAGAAGAATTTAGAGAAATACATCAATTTTTAGATCCTCAAGCTGATGCCAAAATGTACACAGAAGAACAAAAGTTGTTAAATATTTCTATTCGCTATGATCCATACTCACCAACGGCCGCTAAAGATTATGATTCTCTAAAGGATGCCGTTCAAGAAATCGATCTCATTGGAATTTTATCCAAAGAAGTAAACAAGACGAAAATTGATCAAACTGTAACGAAGCAAGCTGTAAATGCAATATCAGTATTATCGGTTTTTGATCAACTTCAAGCAGTGAAAGTTCTATTAGATCCCGATAATCTCTTGACTCTTTCCCCTGTCTTTGTAACCATTATGCGTGTTCTTAGAAGCATTTATAATGACTTTACCCCTATTGGTCAAGATTTAATTGACAAAGCGCTACTTGACTTATTTCGAAGCGAAAGCTATTTAACGAAAATAGAATTGAACTTAAACTATATCGTTCAAATTTTATCACTTCGACAATCTCAAGAAAAGGAAGAGCTTTTTATCAAACTTTACGAATCTGGGACAGACCATTTCATAAAAAGACAAATTATAATTTGCATGGCCAATTGGGATTGCTATTATTGGTTGTCAGATGTAAAAAATCATTTCACAGTTATGTCAACTTGGGAAAGACGAGCCTTCATTTATGCATCGTTTGTTTTGGGTGATGAAGGAAAGCATTGGCGAGGTCATGTTAAGAATTTATTTACTCCTGAAGAAGCCATAATAAGAGATTGGTGCGCCGATAGGCATAATGCTAAAAATCCAATATTAGTATGATAACAGAAAGAGATTTGGCAGAGAAATTTAGCGTAGTTTGGAAACAACACTTTCCATTGCTAACATCTAATTTTATGAGGGTTTTTAATGAGGGTCAGGTTGAAACAATTAATACTAACGCCATTCCGATCGGCAACAATATTAGATTTGACTTAGTCTCCGAAGCAGCATTTAATGTTTCAAAAACGTTATACGAACAAAATATTTCGTGGGATAGTTTTTCGTTGCAAAGCAATGCTCTAATGAAAAGTATAGAATTAACCGCAAAGTCTATTTGGGGACCCGAATTTAAGGCAGAAGAGTTATTGCTAACAATCGAAGAACTTGATGAAACAAAAAAAATATCTGCAAACATTTTAGAGTTTATATCCCTAGAGGCCAGTGACAATGTGCAATTTAAACCATATCTTAAGGGGTACGGCATTTTACCAGATATGATTGCTGATATTTCTATTGGAAATACTCTCTATGAGGTAAAAACAGTAAATAGAAATTACAAGTCCAGCGATTTAAAACAGGTCTTAATTTATTTAGCATTAAAGCAAGTCACGTCTGATTCTAATTGGGAGTTTGCTGGACTTTATAATCCTAGAAAAGGTACTTTTTGCAAATTCAATATCAAGAGTCTTGTTTTCAATTTATCGGGTGGAAACACAACAAATGAAACCTTTGAAAACTTTTTGAATAGTTTGAGTCGCGATGTATTATTGGACGCTAAGTTTTAAACTGTTCATTGTCGCTTCTATGCGCTCATTGCCAAGGATTTGGCCAGCCTTGAGTTCTCGAAAAAAATTATAATAATGAAAAATCAAACCTCACTTTTGGAGAAAAAAGAGTTTGTAAAAAATTAATCCCTCCCAAACCATATATGCACACTTTAAATTTTGTTTCGTACTTTTGATTTTCAGCGCTTAATTGAAAAATTTGGCTGTAAGAATCCTAAACTTCTTAAAACCTTCTAACATTAGTATCAATTATGAATAATTCGCTTTTACTATATCTAATCCTATTATCAACTACACACTCATTCGGACAGGACACGATTGATTTTCCACATATCGGTGGTAAATATGTTGGTGAGCTTAACTTACAAGGAATACCCCATGGTAAAGGAACCCTAATTTCAAATTTTGGTGGTGGGTATGAAGGGAATTGGAAGAACGGAGTATACCACGGCTATGGGATCAAGAAATGGCATACAGGTGATGTGTATAAAGGAGAATGGAGATATGGAAACAGGCATGGTTATGGCAGAATGACATGGAGTTCAGGAATGTACTATGAGGGTGACTGGAAAAATGATAATTCCCACGGAGAAGGAACTATTATTTACCCTGGAAGTAATGGAAGACGCGGAAAATGGAAACACGGCCAGATGCATGGCAAAGGATTTAGTGTTAATATTGATGGCTCCGAAGAACCTGACCTTTGGTATCATGGCTACTGGCTTAAATAGTTTAAGTACAGAAATAATCCAATTGTGTGTAACCTTAATCCATTAAAACCAACCTCATGACCAACACACTCAACAACTTTAAAGTATCCGACAGACAAACTTTCATCAAGTTTCTTGAATTATTGCGCAACGACTTATTGGAAAATCCAGAAAGGTGGGAAAATAAATCGCTCCCAGATTTTTTGGAAGCATTGAGCGCATATACAAATGACATTCAAGGTTATTATGACAATATGAAACTAAATATTAATGCGGACAAACCTGACTGGTCAACATTTGCAGATATTTTTAGAGGAGCATCTATTTATGAATAAAGCCTAATCCTTACCTAAAACCCCCACCAGCGATAGAAACAGCAGCTCTCCAACGAGTTGGGTACTACCGTGGATAGCGCGCCCGGGTGGCCTGAAAAAAATTATGAACGTTAAAAATCAATCCTTACTTTTGGGGAAAAGAGAATGGTAAAACAAAAATGTGCGCCAAATGACAGAAAAAGAAAAAA
>JADZFJ010000444.1 GCA_020849935.1 Crocinitomix sp.
CCCGTACAAATGATCAGTATGTGTCCAATTCCATTTACCTATGAGTATAGCCAAATCTCCTTCTAATTTATCTTTTTTACAAGACAGCGTGATCACGCAAATTCCAATAATGTAGATTACTAATTTCATTGCTTAATTATTTTTATAGTTTGAACCAAGTTCTCATTTAAATCTTGTATTAACAGAAAATAAGTTCCTTTTTCATAAACGGATAAATCGATGATAAAGTTGGGAGTTACAATTTTATTTTCTGCTAAAAGTTGCCCGTTTGCATTAACCAAGACCCATGTTAAATTTTCAACATTTCGTGTTACAACGCAATTTACGACACCAGTGGTCGGATTTGGTGAAACAGAAATAAGGGTTGGTGAGGAGTTTGTAGAATCGTGCCAAGGAGTTGCATCTATCTCAATTAAATCTTGTGCTAATTGAAATTCTTGTGGAACAATATTTTCAAATTCATTTGAACCTAAAGGGGATAAAAAGGTATCATCGGAAGAATAAAATTTAAAAAATATAATCGGACAATCGGAATTCCCAGTCAAGGTGTCAACAAAAACAAGATTCATTTTGCCAAATACATTAGAAGATTGCTCTGTTGTGCTGAGTAATTCGCCTGTGATAGCGTTATACCATTCAATTTTAAAGGGATTATTTGATCCAAGATTTTTTATTTCTATCGGACCACTCAAATCATAAATATCGAAATTTTGAGGATTCATGAGTGTAGTATCAGGTTCATAAAGTACTGAATCACACGGATGCCCCAATCCCTGCGACCAAAAATTAAATGTTCGGTTAGCCAACGCCCCCACTATTTTAGAATCATCACCTGTTTCACCTTTTCGCAAATAAAGCACTTCAATTTTACCATCAGTTAAAACCATGGGCTTGCCTGCAAACCAGTTTTCAGTGTCTAATGGGAGTCCCGTCATTAAATCATTGATGTTTTGATAATAGTGCCAAACGTTTTGTTCGTCCCATTGCGAATCCCAAGTCATAGGCACTGCTGCCAAGCCAGTAAAACCAGAGAGGTACACTCTTCGAATAAACTCTGCATCTTGGTCGCATAAATAAGTGTCTGTACCTGTGCCAAATTCACTATTCATAAAAGGTTTGTTCGTGTAGTAATAAGGCCATGGATTATGATCAATGTCATGATATTTTTCGGTAATTGTTTGATAAAGTGAAACTTGAATATCAACCCTCAATCCATAATGATTATAGGTATTTATATCGACATCAGCCAATTTAAAAGACTCGTCAAAATGTATTAAGCTTGGTTCACCTGGATAATTAACTGAAATTAGATGTGCAGATTTTAAGCTGTCATTCATATAATCGGCCATTGTCATGTGCCATTTAAAAAGGTTATAAGGAAATACTAAAGTGTCTTTTTCGTACGGTCGATATACCGATCCCTCAATTTCTGTGCATTCACCGTCCACCAAAGAAAATCCAACATTCGCACCAGTATGTGCGGATTCACTTAAAATTTCTGTCACCGCTATTTCTGTAGAGTAGCCCCAGCGTGCCTCCATATAACGAATTCGATTTTTGTAATGTTTGATCGCAAGGCTATCTGTAAAAAAATCTCTGGGGTGTTCTATGTCTAATTCTCTGCGATAACAATAGCCCTCGTCATATTCTCTAAAACATCCTGCTTCATCTAAAGGTGAAATTGGCGTATTAAGTGTGTCACCTGCGGCAGACCAATCCCAATTTAATTTTAAATAGCCATTGGGGGCTTCAAAAGTAAAATGTACTGCCATATTCATGTGCATTTTGAGCCCTAGGGCTTTAGTTGTATCCAAAATTTTGTCAAATTCCCATGCGTTTGTCATTCGATTGCTGTAATCACCCAAGTTTTCAAATTCAATTTCTGTGTTCCACGGACTAACAATATAACGAAAATAATTACCTCCACTTTCTTTTAATTTTCTTAATCTTCGGGCATATTCTTGGTAACCGTATGCAACAACAGTAAATTGCTCGTAATCAGAATTTCTTAAAATATTGTGTGGTGAAGATAAATTATGCCCAACAGGAAAAAATGGTTCTTCACCAAATTCAAAATAGCGTTTATTTTCACCTACTTCCATAAACCCTTTATTATCGCTTGGTACAACGTCAAATGTAAATTCGGAAGCTGTAATCGTATCATGCCCAAAAACTTCGGTAGTGATTTTACATCTAAAAGTACCTAATACTGGCGGTGCATAACGCACTCTAAAATTATGTAAAGTTGCTACGGTATCCCATGTGAGGGTATCTATATTTCGAGAGAACTCTTGGTAATAAAAAGCGTTGACCCGTTTGTGAAAGAACCAATCACCCCCAATTTGTACCCAAAATTCGGCATACACATCCACATCTTCGGGATTAAACGGATTTAATTTAGTGCCTGCTTCACGGTTAATAAAACGGTTAATTTTGTTTTGAATCGTAGAATCAAACTGAACCCCAATTTCCAATTTCTCAAACTTCCCCACTGTTCCTGGAGTTTCATTGGGATAATACCACGCCAAATCCAATTCTTCTTTTTGGATGTAGGCATGAAATTGATGCGATCCATCTGGCGTTATAATGGTGTTTTCGTTAAACTCAATGTATTCTCCTGCCCGAATTGAATAATGCTGATCGGGTTTAAAATATACGGTGTCTCCATCAGCGATAATACACTCATTGGCACTGATACCAGACGGTAAGGTAAGAACGTTACTGGGTGTAATAGCTAAGCAAGGAATGGCGTGAGGAATAACTACTTGCCCTAAAGATGTGGTTGGTGAAATGCAGAGCAATAACACACAACCAAGAATGATATGTTGTTTCATCGGTCTAGTTGTTAGTGCCTTTGAGCTGTTTGTTTTCTTTTTCCAAAGCGTTCACTCTGTTTTGCATCTTGGTTAACCGTTCATCCATTTCAATTAAATGGAGGGTGAGTTCTTCAATTTTTTGTAGTTGAATCCGTTGCATTTCACCTAAATCCAAGCCTTCTTTTTCTATCGTTGTTGCTTTTGGTACATTTGGTAAATGACCGTTCTTTTTGATAAATACTTTCGTGTCTTTTAGGGACATGAGTTTGTAGCCTTTTTCAAACACAAAATCTGCCCAGGTTGCTAAATCTACACGTACACTGCGGGTACGAAACAACCCCGTACTTTCTAATTGCGCCAATTTAACTCCTGTATTGTCTTTCACGACGATTGCGTGTCCGCTTCCATTATTGATAGTAATTGCAGGATTTGAACCAACATTCGTGATTGCGATTGATCCGTCGTTATTAACAAGAAAACGTAGTTCGGTCGGTAATGCTCCTAATTTCTTCCCGAGTTGTAAAAGGGGTTGTGTGTGGTTAAAAGCGTAAGCATTAATCATTGCCGTGTCTGAACCTAATTCATTTCCAACTTTTAATCGAACGGTAAAAGTAGTACCCTTTACATCTAAATTATGGGTGGGTGTATTTGTGCCAACACCAACTTTGACTTGTGGGCAGGGAGAAAAAAGTTTGTTGATGCCATGAAACCAACGAGGCGCAGTGATAGAATCAGGACTGCAATAGGAGAAATCGGAAGGCGGTGTACCCAATGCTATGGCAACATCGAAAAGGGTTTCTCGAGTAATATTGCCATCGGACGAGCGTACAAGAATTTCGACATCTGAAAAATCTCCTTCATAACTTGCGATTCCTGACATACGTACATAACTATGCAAAATTGCCGAACTATTGGCGGTTAGAACACCATCAGCAGTGAGGGCGTTGAGAATTCTAGCGACTCCGTTTACGGTAAGTTGCGCACCTGCATATGGTGTTACCGTACCGATTCCGACTGGCCCAGCCGCTGGAAATGAATTACTTAATTGTGCATGAACAGATAGTATCGCAAATGCGATTACGCTTAAAAATAGTTTTTTCATTTTTAGTTTTGTTTGGACTCTTTAAGCGTAGGGACCTCTTAGCAAGTTCTATTATTTTAGCTAATCTAAATAAAATAATTTAATTTGTAACAAAAATTTTAAAATATTAATTGTAAAAAATGAATATATACTGTTATTTAATAATTGTTTAAATAATGAAGGATTCATTGTGGATAAGGATGGTGATCTCTTAGAGCAAAAGAATTTTCAATTTTTTTTTGTAACATACTATTTGGTTAAATTAAAACGTGTTGGCCATTACTTTGGTTAACCAGTTTTTTTCAAATTCGGTTAAATCGGCTTCATTTGAGCGATAAGAAGGGTTGGGGCTGTACCATATTTGTTTTTCGTAATAGGTTTGAATTTCAGGTGTTTTAAAAACAAAACCACGGCGAGCAAAGGGTAAATTGCGCAAAATTTTGTGCGAAAGTTCATTGTTTGCTTTGAAAATTCCTTCAATTGATTCTGGATTAAAGGGCAGTTTGTGTTTAGCCGCGTCAAAAATTGTTATATCCAATAACTCGTAATTACGAACAGAATAAAGATTTAATTCACCTGCTGGGTGAAAGTTTTTTTGAGAGAAAACGAG
>JADZFJ010000445.1 GCA_020849935.1 Crocinitomix sp.
GTCGTTTTTTGTCTCGGAATTGTTTCTTGATATCTACATCAAAAGCTTCAACACCTGAAATTTCGTTACCCTCTGCGTCTAATACCAGACATTCATCTGTTTTTACGTAGGTATCATATAATTTTTCAGCGTTTGATCGCGTCACATCTTCCACTTTTAATGCTGAAAGGATGTCCATTTTTTTACGAATTTCACTGTTTTTGTCTTGAGGAATTTTAAGTCCTAAAGTTACAGCCGCTAAACCTGCACCAACAATCACTACCATTACGATGGTAAAAAATATGGTGTATCCATTTGCATCTTTATTTATCGCCATGATTACGCAGTTTTTTTAAGTCGTTTTAGTCTTCGTTTGATATTTGATTGAATCACATAATGGTCGATGAGTGGAGCCATTACGTTCATGAATAAAATGGCCATCATCACACCTTCTGGGAATGCGCCGTTAAATACGCGAATCGTAATCGAAAGAGCGCCTCCAAAAAATCCATAAATATATTTACCTGTACTTGTTTGGGCAGCTGAAACGGGATCAGTGATCATAAAGACTGCTCCAAAAGCAAATCCACCAATAACAAGGTGATTGATTGGATCAACTAACAAATAAGGGTTAGCCTCTGTTCCAAACGCATTGGCTAGATATCCTACAGCCAAACCACCTAGTACAAATGACGTCATAATTTTCCAACTTCCAATTCCTGTGTACAACAAAATAGCAGCACCAATTAAAATAGCAATTACGGACGTTTCTCCTACCGATCCTGGAATCATCCCAACAAATGAATCCCAAATTGGCCAGATATTTTCAAATGCAGTAATTCCTCCTTGATGAACCCAATCGTCTTGAGGGCCTGTAAACGAGGCTAATTCACCTAATTGTGTTGCTCCAGTTACATGATTTGCTTGCAAAGTAGCTGTTGGCACTTCTGATAGTCCACTCATCCATACTTTATCACCTGACATCATGGTAGGGTAGCCAAAGAACAAGAAAGCACGTGCAGTTAAAGCAATATTTACAATGTTCATTCCTGTTCCTCCAAAAACTTCTTTCCCTAATACCACTGCAAATATAGTAGCAACAGCGACCATCCATAAAGGAATATCAGCGGGAACAATGAGCGGAATCAACATCCCTGTTACCAAGAATCCTTCTTGAATGGCATGTTTATTTCGAATACAAAAAATAAACTCGACCCCAAGACCTACGGCATAAGATACGATGACAATCGGCAGTACTTTACTTAATCCATAAATCGCTTTGGCTCCGAATAAATCTAAATAATCTCCAGCGGTTCCTAGTGCTACATAGTGAAAATGACCCGTATTGTAAATCCCAAACAATAAACATGGGATTAAGGCAATGATCACGGTAAACATAGTTCGTTTTAAGTCAATACCATCGCGGATGTGCGCACCTTTTTTGGTGGTTTCACCGGGGGTAAAAGCGAATGTGTAAAGCGCATCCCAAACAGGATGAAATTTGGCCCACTTACTATCGTGAGTAGGTTCCATTTTACGCATTAATTTTTCTATTGATTTCATTCTAATGGTTCAATTTTAATGTTCAAATTACATGCATTCACTTTTAATGACATCGAGACCTTTTCGAATTTTGTCCTGAATATCTATTTTAGATGTACAGACAAATTCACATAAAGCAAAATCTTCTGGCGCAACTTCGTAGATTCCAAGGTTTTCCATTAAGTCAATATCATTGTAGATCGTAGACTTGATCAATTGCATTGGATAAATATCGAAAGGGAATACTTTTTCCATTTCACCTGTCACTACGAAGGCTCTGATTTCTCCATTCAAATTGGTGTCTAACACCCTCTTTTTATTTGGCGTTAACCAAGAAAAATACGAACGATTGATAGAGAATTTACCTTTTCCAGAACCGAGCCATCCTTTAGTTAACAAAAACTTTGACTCATTTCCTTCTGGGATCACTGTTATGTGGGAATGATAAAATCCTAAATAACCATCAGCAGCAACTTTGTCTCCAGTGAGTACGTTTCCGCTGATAATACGATTGTTATCTCCGATTAAATTGTCGCTCAATAAATCGCTAATACAAGCTCCAAGTTGCGTTTTAATATATTTCGCTTTTTTAACTTGAGATCCAGTTAGGGCGATAGTTCGTGTTGAATCAAATTTACCAGCCAACAAAGAACGACCAATTAAGGCTACATCTAACGCATTTACAGTCCAAACTACTTCACCTTTATTGATAGGGTCAATGTGGTGAATTTGCGTTCCGACGTTTCCTGCTGGGTGTTTACCAAAAATGGTGTTTGATTGTACACCTTTGATTCCTTTGAAAATACTGTCAGAAACTGAATTTCCACGGGTTGTCAAATGAACTTTTCCAGTCGTTAATTTTGTCAATGCAGTGATTCCAGCTTGAAAAGCTTCGGTTTCTCCGTGTAGGACAAAATCAAAATCTGGCGCTAATGGAGATGAATCAAAACCTGAAATGAAAATTGCTTTAGGCTTGTCATTTGGATTTGCAACAATATCAATTGGACGCATTTTAATAAATGGCCAAAGTCCATTGGCAAGTAAAATTTGTTTAATCCCTGCTTCATCCATCGAATCAGGATTAACGATACCAAAATTTACCGAAGCATCGGTTCCGTCAGGTTTAATTTTAATTTCTAGAATTCTTCGTTTTTCACCACGTAAAATCTCTGTAATTTCACCAGCAACGGGCGAAACAAATTTGATTGATTCCTGGTATTTATCAAAAAATAGTACGGAGCCAGTGCTTACTTTTTCACCAACCTTTACGGTCATTTTTGGCATAAGGCCATGGAAATCTGGTGGTTTAATTGCAAAAGCAGCTGATTGAACGGCAATTTTTACCTTTTCAGCCTCTCCATGCAATTTAATATCCAATCCTTTCCTTAATTTGATAGTCCTTGACATATCTTAGTTGGAATTTGTTACAATTAAGTCCCAAAAGTACAAATGAAATTTTTTTGATAATTTTTTTTTTGGAATAATTTTACAGTTTAGAATGATTCTAAATAAGAATAATTTTAAGCATGGATTATAGGAGATCACACAATTCGTTTAAGGCATGAATTTCAAGTGTATTAACGTCGTGAACAATTTTTTCAGGATTAAAATGGATTGTTTTGAAGCCACAATTTTGAGCACCTAAAATATCTGTTTCAAGATTGTCACCAATCATGATGGATTCGTGTGACATTGCATTGGTTCGTTCGAGTGCCGTTTTAAAAACGATCGAATTTGGCTTGTTAACTCCAAGTTCTTCTGTGCAAAGGATCATTGAAAAATAATCTGTCAGTTGAGAATTTTTTAGTTTGGTGTGTTGCACTTCTACAAATCCGTTGGTGATAATGTGGAGTTGATATTTGTTTGACAAATAGGACAGCGTTTCATGTGTTCCAGGAAAAACATGTTTTTTTTGTGGACTTAATTCGACATAAAGATCGCCTAAAACTTTTGCTTTTTCTTCGAGTTGGGAGACCTTGAAATGTTGGAGTGTCTCTATAAAACGTTCGGTTCTGACTTGCGCTTTAGTAACTTTTCCATGATTATAGAGGTGCCAAAATTTAGCGTTTACAGCACGATAAATCTCGATAAATTGGGACAAATCTTCAATTTCATTTTCTAACGAAAGTTGATGATAAAGTTCTGTGAGAGCTTCACTTGAGTTTCGATCAAAATCCCACAGGGTATGATCCAAATCAAAGAAAATGTGTTTTATATTTTGCACGTTTTGGTACTAATTTACGATATAAATCAAGGAACACATTAACAAGCTATATGCTGCCATAAAAATCACCATCAATGGAAAGGTTTTTTTTGAATGTCCATAAAATTTCGCACAAACAATCGAGCCAACAGGAATTGATAAAAAGAGGGGAGCTAACAAGGTGATTCCATAAATTCCTGCCTTCATTTTTAACCGCACCATAAATTTATTCAACTTGGTGAATTTCTTTTTTACAGGGAGTGTTTTTCCTTGTTTGTGGGCTTCTTCGGATAAAAGGTGTCTTTTTTTAGCGGCTCTTTTCATGAGCAATTCACTCAAAAAATAAAAAACTCCCATCGAAAAAATCGCGCCTGCGGTGGTTGGAATATACAGATCCAAAAAATTAACTTCAACGCCACTAGCCACTGCCATGCCAAAGATTGTCCAATGAGAAAATAAAAACTTAAAAGTTCCGAAAATAAATCCCCAAATGTAAATATGAATCATTCTTATAATTTTAAACCAAAAGCTAAATCGCCAGCATCTCCTAATCCCGGTACAATATACGCTTTTTTATTGAGTTCTGGGTCAACTGCTGCGACCCAAATATTGGTGTTTTCAGGCATTACCTTGATTAACCAATCAATAGCTTGTTGACTGGCAATTGTCGCGACAATGATTATTTTTTTTGGGAGGCCATTTTGAAGCAAACATTCATAGACCAATTGCATGGATTTTCCAGTTGCTAACATTGGATCGGCGATGATTAAGGTTTTATCCGTAAGATCAGGGCACGCCTTATATTCGACATGAACTTGGATTGTATTATCTTCCTTTTCTTCGCGATACGCCGAAATAAACGCGTTTTCTGCACGATCAAAATAATTGAGTAAGCCTGTGTGCATGGTCAAACCAGCACGAAGAATAGAGGCGATGACCACCTGATCTTGTGGTAAATATATGGTGGTCGTTCCTAAAGGTGTTTGAATATGTGTTGGCTGGTAGGACAAGGTTTTGCTCAGTTCATAACCAATAATTTCACTGATTCGTTCCAGATTTTTTCGAAAACGCATCGGATCTTTTTGAACGGTTACCTCGCGAATTTCACTGACGAAATAATTAAGTATTGAATTGGTTAGACTGAGGTTATGAAGCATAAGTTAAGAATAAAGTCCACCGTTTAGGTTTAAGGTTTGCCCTGTGAGATAGGCGGATTGTTCGGCGCATAAAAATTCGATTAACGAAGCCAATTGTTGAGGATCTCCCAATTCTCCCTCTGGGATACTCGTAATTAAGTTTGTTTGCATATCCTCGGGCACATCGTTAATCATTCCGGCATTAAAATAACCTAATGCAATGGCATTTACAGTGATATTTTTGTTTGCCAATTCTTTTGACAAGGTTTTTGTCAATCCAATCAATCCAGCCTTAGAAGCAGCGTATGCGGCTGTCCCTATAAATCCTGTTTGCGCAACAATGGACGACATAAATAAAATTCGGCCAAAATTATATTCGCGCATGATTGGAATTACGTGTTTACTCACCAAAAATGGGCCAGTTAAATTAACTGCTATGGTCTGATTCCAATCTTCGAGTGGAATTTTCCAAGACATCCCATTTATTGACACGCCTGCATTGTGAAGGAGGAGATCTATTTTTTCGAAATCATTTTGAACCCGATTGATTAATTCAATGACTTCATCTTCTTTCGTGATGTCTGCTTGATACGTTTTGATGGTGCTTTTTTTAATTTCGGGTGCATTTTTATAATAATGTAAAGCGAGGTTGAACGGTTTATCTTTGAAATAATTCACTAAAACTCTACCCAATCCTCCCGAACTGACGATAATGAGAATGGTTTTATTTACTTCTGCGTCCATTTTATCCTTTTATTTTTTTTAATGTTCTAAACCATAATGGGGTTAAATCCAATTGATAGTCGTAATATTTTCGGTCTTCGGTGCCAAATTTTTTGTAAAATGTAGCGACATTTTCGACATCTGATCCCCCAAAATCAAAATAATGATATGTTCCATTGTACTGCTTAAATGCAAAATCGAACAACGAAAACATTGCACCCGATTTTTTTGCTTCGTCAGTTGATGCGCCTTTTAAATAGGTGATTCTGGATTTATCTTTGAGAAAAAATCCACCCGCTACTAAATTTTTTGATATGTCAAATACACCAATCATTTCGCCCTGACCACTTGCTTTTGAAGCTTCCATTAAGCGCAATAAGGCAATTAAATCTCCTTCACCAATTGAATCAATTTTGTGTGCAACGGTATCCTTGAACAACTGAATTAAAAAGGCAGGTTCATCAATTAGTCCAAATGTAAATTGGTCTTTCCCTTTTTTGATTAGTCTCTTGGCGTTGGTGTGAAATTTTGTTTCGAGCTCCGAATTTAAGTGTAAAAATTGATGAGATCTTTCTAGTTGTCCCGGCAAAATGGAAGATGCTTGATTTCTAAAGTGAAAATGGCGAATTTTTTTTGACAAAAAACTGAAGGCTTCGTTCCATGTAAAGTCGGTGCCAAAAATATCATATTCTCGCGTAAAAGGAGCTTGATAAAATTTTTTGATTCCCAACTTAATGGTGTATGGCACAGGTAAAATAGTTGAATAATTTTCATCACTTACCAAGGCTCCCCAATTTTCTGCCACTGCATCTAAATACCAAGAATAACAGAAAATATTCTCCACCTCAGCAGCTTGAATGCGTCGATTCCACTTTTCAAGATCTATATTTTTCCGTTCGATAAATTCCATTAGTTGAACCCCACATCTTGAAACGTGATAAATTGATGTTTATTCTGATGAGCGAGGATAAATTTCTCCAATTTTTTTAAAGCAAAAATGGTGCATGCTTTTGGATGTCCCAAAATGACTGTTTCGTTAAAACCCCTTTTTTGATTGGCTTTGACAACCTGATTTAACTTGGTTACAAAATAGCCATCCATCGAAGCGGATAAACGCATTCCTTTGGTTAACATGGTTTTTCTCAATCCAGGTGAAGGCATTGGGTACCCATCTCCAATTGGTTTGTGCAAATGCGGTTGAAGACGTCCCAATAAAAACAACCTCCAAAAGAAAAAAACGGAATAATAATAATTCGAAATCGGATATTCTAAAAACTCGCCCTTGACATCTTCTACACACAAATCATCGCTGAATCTCCAGGTAGATTTGGATGGAATGGAGGTGAAATCATAATAATAATTGCCTGCGGTAAATTTTCCACCTCCAAAAACGGTCGAATCTAATTGAATTCCTATTTTTTTTAAACTTTTTTGAATGCGATTAAAGGGTTGCAAACACCATCCTCCCGCTCGGTACGACTGAATAGGACGATTTGTCCAGCGACCTAAAATTTCAGCATATTCGGTGACAATTTGATCGATTTCTTGATCCGAAAAATCAACCAATTTATATCGATCGGTCACCATTTGCCAATTCTCACCGGTGTGAAATGAATCTTCCCAATGCGGATGAATATGTAGCTGGCAATCATGTCCCTCTGCAACCAAAGTCTCAATTTGTTGTTTTACAAGCTGATATTCGGTTTCTACTTTTGGAAATTTAGATCGAAAGTTTTCCAATTGTTTGAGGTAACCAGTGTCTACAAAAAACACCATTTTAACACCCGTTCGTTTGGAGATTTCACGCAAGAGGTTGGTAGGTTCAATCAAACATTTTTCAACTGATCCTGTTGGGGCACCAAAAAAAAGTTCGTAATCGTAGGTAAGAAACAAATTCATTTAGTGCTTGTTAAAAGCTTAGGCTAAGGTAAATCCTTATTTCCGCCTTCTTCTAGTTGTTTGATAAAAATATCGGCCATTTCTTCCGCCGAATAACGAATGTTTTTAATTCGTGAATTACAATCATCAATCAATTCTGAATTAGGATATTCTTTTATAAATTCTTGATATGCTTGTTTGGCAGCAGTGGTATCTCTTAATTCAAAATCTAAATGACTTGCCCGTGTGAATTTAACATCCTCCATGCGTTTGTAAGTAGGATAATCATCAATAATACGTTTCAAAAGTTTTACACTTTTTTCCACTTGTTGAACTGAATAGGCAAAATCAGCCGCTTTGAATAAATAATCAGGTGATTTCGGGTCTTCAGGGAAAATCGCCGCATAATCTTGATACGAGCCAATGGCTGTTTTTAAATCCTTTTCAC
>JADZFJ010000446.1 GCA_020849935.1 Crocinitomix sp.
AAAGACTTCGTAATGAAGTCTTTTTTTTTATCCAATCGGATCAATTATCCAACGATTTCGTTCTCATTAAAATGGAAAGCACTTTCGATGGCTGCATTTTCGTCTGAATCTGAACCGTGAACTGCGTTTTCACCTTTTGAAGTTGCATATTTTTTTCTGATAGTTCCTTCAGCAGCTTCAGCAGGATCAGTAGCACCAACTAAAGTTCTGAAATCGGCAACTGCATTATCTTTCTCAAGAATCATCGCAACAATTGGTCCACCTGACATATAATCCACCAATTCACCATAAAATGGTCGCTCGCTGTGTACTGCATAAAATTCGCCAGCTTCTGCTTTTGAAAGTTGTTTTAGTTTCATTGCTTTAATTTTGAAACCAGCCTCGATAATCATATCAGTAATTTTTCCCGCATAACCTTTTGCAACTGCTTCAGGCTTTATCATGGTAAATGTTCTATTTGTTGCCATTGTTTTTGTATAAATTTTTGGCAAAGATAACCATACGATCTTAAACTAAAACAATTCGATAAAATTTAATTTTTAGGTTTGTCTAAAAAAATTATTACCTTTGTATAAAAAAATAATTAAGTGAGTCAAATTTTAGCAGGTTGAACTTGTCTTAATAATCGTTAAAAACGTAAACGAATGAAAACGCTGAGTCAGACAGAGGAAAATTATTTAAAAGAGATTTTTCATTTATCGACCGCTGTCGAAGACCGTGTTTCCACCAATAGTTTGGCGGCGAGGTTAAATAGTAAAGCCTCTTCGATTACGGACATGTTGCAAAAGTTGGCAGACAAAGGCTTTGTGGAATATGTCAAATACAAAGGTTGTTTTTTAACCGAACTAGGGGAGAGCATCGCCATTCAAATCATCCGAAAACACCGTTTATGGGAAACGTTTTTGGTGAATAAATTAAATTTTGGATGGGAAGAAGTGCATGCCGTTGCCGAACAATTGGAACATATCGACTCTTTAAAACTCATCGACTCTTTGGATCACTTTTTAAATTATCCAAAATTTGATCCACATGGCGACCCGATTCCTGACAAAAACGGAAATATCGTTTATAGAGAATCCATTTTACAATTAATTGAAGTTGCGCCTAATTCGTTGGTAGAAGTGGTGGCGGTGAGTGAAGATTCGTTGGCCTTGTTGAAATTTCTAGAACAACACGGTTTGCGTTTGGAAAGTGAACTTGAAATTCTTGAAAAATATCCATTTGACGAGTCGATGCGGATTCGTTCGGCGAAGGGAGAAGAAATAAACTTATCAAAAAAAGTTGCCGAAAATATCCGCGTAAAATTTTTAGCTAAAATCTAATTTATGAAAAGGAATTTACTCATTATCATGGTACTCTTGGCAGCAGTGAGTTGTCGGTTAGAAGATGAAGTCCGAACAGGACCTTTGCACATTGTCACCACCACTGGAATTATTGCAGATGTCACCAAACAAATTGTTGGAGATAGTGCCGATGTGTCCAGTTTAATGGGTCCGGGGGTCGATCCTCATTTATATAAACAAACGCCTGCGGACATCGATTTATTAAATGAAGCCGATGTCATCATCACCAACGGACTGCATTTAGAAGGTAAAATGGCCGAATTGTTGGACAAATTGGGGAAAGAAAAACCTGTCTTAAAAGTGTCTGACGGCATTGCCAAAAACAAGTTGATTAAATCGTCTGATTTTGAAGATTCGTACGATCCACATATTTGGTTTGACCCTATTTTATGGTCGGAAGGATTTAATTATATCACCAAAAAATTATGCGAAATCGATTCAAATGCTACGTTGTATTATCAAAACAACTATGAAACATTTAATCGGGAAATTGCCAATGTGAATGCTTGGATTCTCGATGAATTGGTTCAATTAAATGACAGTTCGAAAGTCTTAATTACCTCGCACGATGCCTTTTCCTATTTTGGAAGATGTTATCAACTCGAAGTAAAAGGAATCCAAGGAATATCTACCTTGTCCGAAGTTGGGTTAAAAGATTTGGCTGATTTGGTAGATTTTGTCATTGCCCGAAAAATCCGCTCCATCTTTGTTGAAACCTCTACCAGCGATAAAACTGCCCAATCGATTGTGGATGGGGCAAAAGATAAAGGGTATGTCCTTCAATTAGATGGACCACTTTATTCGGATGCTTTGGGCGAGGCGGAAGAACCTGCGGGGACGTATTTTGGAATGTTGCGTGTGAATGTCGAAAAGATTAAAAACGGATTAAAGTAAACGTAAAATGCGAGAAGCCTGTGCCATTGAAGTACACAATTTAACCACCACTTATGGCGGTGCACCCGTTTTGTGGGACATTGATTTTGAATTACCTGCGGGACATATCATCGGAATTATTGGGCCAAATGGTTCGGGTAAAACGACGCTATTAAAAACCATTATGGGCTTGTTACCTGCCTCGAGTGGGTATGTGAAAATCTTTGACAAGGATTTGGAGCAAATTCGCCATAAAATTTCCTACGTGCCACAACGAGAAAGTGTTGATTGGGATTTCCCGGCTAGTGTTTTTGACATTGTGATGATGGGGCGGTACCGAAAAAACAACCTCTTTAAACGCACCAATAAAACCGATTTAGAAATTGTCTTGCAAAGCATTGAAAAGGTAGGGTTGACAAAATACAAAGACCGTCAAATTGCGCAACTTTCTGGCGGACAACAACAAAGGGTATTTATAGCTCGTGCCTTGGCGCAAAAAGCGGATATTTATTTGATGGATGAGCCTTTTGTGGGCGTCGATGCGGCCACCGAACATTCGATTTTGAAATTGTTAAAAGAAATGCGGGATTTGGGAAAAACGGTGCTAATCATTCACCACGATTTGCAAACGGTTTCTGATTATTTTGACTATTTGGTTTTGTTAAATACCCGTTTGATTGCAAAAGGAACGCCGCAAGAAGTGTTGACTGAAGAAAACCTGACCAATGCTTATGGTGGACAATTAACCCTCTTGGCAAAAGTGGCCAATTTGATTAAAGTCAATCAGTTTCCGATTCGCGAGAAAGATGTTGATTTGTAAAATTTTAAAGGCAAAAAGTTAAAAACCAAACAAGGATGCAAACATTTTTAGATTTTATTTCATTCAAGGATCCCAACGTGATGTATGTGATTCTTGGTATGATTTGTATCAATTCATCCTCGGCATTAATTGGCACGTTTGCTTTTTTGCGCAAACGTTCGTTGATTGGTGATGCCATTGCACATTCGTTGTTACCCGGCATTTGTCTTGGATTTATTGCCGCTGGTGATAAACGAATGATTTTTTTATTTTTAGGTGCTTTTTTAACCGGTTGGTTTTCGACGTTTTTGGTGGATTATATTGTCAATCGCTCCAAAATTAAACAAGATGCCGCCATTGGCATTGTATTGTCCAGCTTTTTTGCCTTGGGAATTGTTTTACTCACCTACATTCAAAATGCGGGTTATACCAACCAAGGTGGACTCAACGGATTTTTATTTGGTCAAGCGGCGGCGATTAATCGGGATGAAATTTATCTTTTCGCCTTGATTTTACTCATTATTTTGGTCGCTATTCTTGTTTTTTATCGTTCCTTTATTTTAATCTCTTTTAACGCCGAATTTGCCCAATCCATTGGCTTGCCTGTGCGGTGGATTGAGTTTTTAATGACCTCCTTAACCGTATTGGCCACCGCTTCGGGCATTCAAGCTTTGGGCGTGGTGTTAATGTCCGCCTTGATTGTGACCCCTGCAGCGGCGGCTCGTTTTTGGACCCATAAATTATCGCGGATGTTGGTGATTGGGGTGGTTTTTTCTGTTTTTTCGGGCATTGTAGGCGCGTACATCTCCTATACCCACGCAGCGACGCCAACAGGTCCATGGGTGGTCGCTGTTTTGTCGGTAATTACTTTATTGTCTTTTACAGTTTCTACCAAAAGTGGAATTTTAGCGAATTTCTTGCGGGCACGAAAAAACAAAATAAAAATCTTACAAGAGACTATTTTAAAAACCATTTTTCATTACCACGAACGACGTGGGTTGGCGCAAAATTTAGATTCGGTGCTTACCCCAACCGATTTGTTAAGCGTGCGGGTGTATGATACCTATCAATTGCAAAAAGGAATTAAACGACTCATCCGACTCGGTTTTTTAGTCGCCAAAGAAAAAGGATTTACCTTAACCGAAAACGGGAAGATCGAAGGCAGACGAATTGTTCGCTTACACCGTTTATGGGAACATTATTTGTTAAAACGCACCACGATTGATGCCTTGCATGTACATTCTGGGGCTGAGGCCATTGAACACATCCTGTCGCCAGAAATAGAAAAAGAATTAGAACGTGAATTAGGAATTGTGGGCATTCCTACAAAAGATTTTTAAGATGGGAGAACTTTGGATCATCATCACCGCCTCAATCGTTGCCTTAAATGCCGCCATTTTAGGATGTTTTTTGCTTTTGCGAAAAATGGCTATGGTAGGCGATGCTATTTCCCATGCAGTGTTGCCCGGCATTGTGGTCGCCTATTATTTAAGTGGGGATAAAACCTCGGGGTTATTACTTTTAGGTGCTACTTTAACAGGCGTTTTAGCCTCGTTTGCCATTGATTTTTTATCCCGAAAAGCCAAAATTCAAGGCGATGCTTCGATTGGGATTACCTACACGTTTTTGTTTGCCGTAGGAATGATTATGATTTCCACGATGATGAATGGAAATACCGACATTGACATGGAATGTGTCTTGTACGGCGATATTTCCCTCATTAATTTAGATAAAATTGTCGTGGATGGTAATCTCTACCTTGGGCCACGGGCCTTTTATATCGAAGTGATTGCGCTGGTGATTATTGGGTTCAGCATTGGTTTCGGTTTTAAAGGATTCAAAGTATTATCCTTTAACGAAGATTACGCAAAAGCCCTCGGCATCAATACCAATCGTTGGCATTATGCCCTAATGACTTTGGTTTCTTTAACCACCGTGTTTTCGTTCGAGGTGGTGGGAGCAGTGTTGGTGGTTGGTTTTTTGATCATTCCTCCCGCAACGGCACAATTATTTTCCACCAAACTCAAACAAATGCTGTTTTGGGCAAGTGTTTTTGGAATTTTAGCCGTCATCATTGGCTATTACCTCGCGGTGTGGATGAATGTCAGCATTACTGGCGCAATGGTTACCGTGGCTGGCATTGATTTCTTTCTGGTATTAATCATCCAACGGTTGGTCGATCGTAAAAAACGAAGCACCACCTTTGCAGCCCCCGAATTTATCACCCCAACCCCTAAAAATTCGGTCGAATAGGGGTATTGTTTAAGGCCAATTCAATTTCTTGCATCACTTCTGTGGTCAGCAAGTGTTTTTTAGCCACCGCCGTTAAGTTTTCTTCCAATTGACTCACTTTAGATGCACCCAACATCACCGTACTCACATTCGGGTTTTTCAAACACCAAGCAATGGCTAAAACGGGCAACGAAATTCCCAATTGTTTAGCAATCGGCGCCAATTTTTCTACGCGGGTTAAATTTTCAGCGGTAATCGTTTTGTCTTTTAACCATTCCAACCCATCAATGTCCATGCGGGTTTCGGTA
>JADZFJ010000447.1 GCA_020849935.1 Crocinitomix sp.
CACGCATACGTGGCAACCGAACGCAAGCCTTGAAATTGGACTTGTATTTAATATTCACCGAAACTAATTTTGAGTATGAAAATTATAAACTTATCAATCATCATTCTTGTCTTGCTAAGTGCTTGTACAAAAATAAATGAACCGACGTCTGAACGATTTTATTTTAGAAATGATGGGGCAGATTTAGCTGTTCAAGTGGATGGAAATGTAGATTCAAAAACATTTATTTTGCTTTTACACGGCGGTCCTGGTGGTGGAAGTGCCGCATATAATTCAGGGTATTATGCCGAAAAATTGGAAGAAAATTACGCCATGGTTTATTTGGATCAACGCGGGAATGGGGCTTCACAAGGAAATTATTCTGCTGCTGATTTAACCTTGGAACAAAATTCAAAAGATGTTTATGCCCTCACCCTCTTTTTAAAACAAAAATATGGGAATGATATCAGCATTTTTTTAATGGGACATAGTTGGGGAGGGATGACCTCTTCGCACGCCTTAATCCATACGCCAATCCAAAATGAATTAAAAGGATGGTTGGACATTGATGGAGCGCACGATTTTAACCTAAATGATATTGAAGCGATAAACATGTTTTTAGAAATTGGAAATCAGCAAATAGCCCTTAATAAAAATGTAGACTTTTGGCAGCCGATTGTCGATGAAGTTAGTTTAATGGACATCAATAATATCACCTCAGAAAATCAAGGCTATTTAAACTCAAAAGCGTTTGAAGCGGAAGAAATGATGGAAGAAGTGACGTATGATGATCCCGGTACCGAAGGTCCGCCTTATGGGATTTTAGATTCGCCCGATATTAGTATCAATGTTGCCTTAAGTAATGGGGCTGGAAATCCGATTTTAAATGAAGATTCGCAAAATAATCCGCAAACTAGCCGCTTGAATGAAATTACCATTCCTTGCCTTTTTGCGTGGGGAAAATATGATTTTGTCGTGCCTCCAGCAATTGGTTATTCGGCTTATTCATTGGTCAATACCCCTGCGAAAGAAATACATATTTTCGATCAGTCTGGTCATTCTCCTATGTCCAACGAAGCGGTACTTTTTACAGAAAAATTGATTGCATTTATTGAGATGTATAAGTAAACCGCTTTATTGATTGAGCGAAATGGATAAATACTTTTAATTCGTGATCGTTTTTGCTTTTTTCCAATAATGGACCGTTATAAAATCCAAAATTGCTTTACTGACAATTAATCCAAAGGCCAAGACAAAATTGACTTTTGTTGTATCGATAAATGTCGAAAAGGGCAACATTAAAATCAACAAAACTAAAAACAAGACAAACGCTCTTTTGTAAGTCAAGCGGATAATCTGGTAATGATTTGCCTGTCTATAATCTCCTGAAAATATAAAAATCAGCAGATTTATTAAATGGTTCGTCGCCAACACATAAATTGCCCCCATGCCAATGGTTAGGTTCATTTCTTGTCCTGCGCCATTAAAAAAATGACCTGTTAAAACGACAATTGAAAAGAAAAGCAGAAAGTAGATAAAACCAAAGATGAACAAGCTGTAAAATCGCTGGCCAATTTTTGCACCATTGGTCGAAAAAAGCACTTTAAACCCGGCAAAAATTCCGTAAAAAATTAATTCTAAGAAAAAGAGTGCATAAATATCTCCTATACTCCACTGATAAAAAAATACACCAATCAGAGGTAAAATAATTGTCAAGGCTAATTCGAGATACTTGGCGTACTTCATTTCCAATTGGCACTAAAATGGGTAGTATTTGTATTATTCTTCTTCAAAAAGTTCCCACATTACATTTCCGGTACTGGTTTCCATATTTAAATGAAACAATTCTGCAATGGTGGCAGAAATATCCAATTGTTCGTATTCGCGGTCGATGATTAGATTCTTTTTAAAATCTGGACCTGCGGCAAATAAATTGATGTGTCGGCATCCTTCACATGCATCACCGTGATGCGCGAATCCGCCGTATTCATCTAAATGGCGCCCATGATCATTTGTGATAAACACGGTGGTTTTGTCTTTGTAATATGGATTTGTCTGGAGATAATTCCATAACATAAAATAATACTGATCCGATTGTTTTAACTCTTTCAAATAGCCCTCCCAATTTCCACTGTGTCCAACATAATCTGGCTCTCTTAAATTGATAAACACCATCGAAGGGTGATGTAAATTCGTTGAATCAAAGATATGTTTTACGGTAATCGAATCATTTCGATAGCCAGTACCTAATCCATTTACACCACAATCTAAGGAGGGAATATATTTACCTTCCCAGTTTGGATCATACGAATCGGCTAAAACAGCAATTTTGTCTTTACTTGCAAAAACCCATGCCTTATTACGTGGTGCTTTTGTTTTCTCCAGCCAATAATTCAAAAAATTTGGATACAATGGTTTTTCGGCTCCTGTATTATTTAATGCTTGATAATTCCCAGTTAAAATGGCAGCATGCCCAGGATTGGTGAACGTTGAACCATTATTTCTAAAATTGGTAAAAATGGCACCTTCAGGGGCTAAATCATTTTTCATGTGAGGGATATACTGAAATGTGGGATCACCCCATGTCTCTGAATACCTTGGTCCATCCACAACAATTACAAATACATGTTCGGTTTTGTAATCTCTTTCAGTTTTTGATTTAGTACAAGTAATTAAGAATAGGGCGCTCAATCCAATCAAAATTCTTCCGCTCAAATTTAAACCGCTCTTTACCATTTATGTAGTGAAAGTTGAAAGATAAATAAAATATTGTGATTGTGATGAATTGCCGATAAAAATCAGGGATTTTTTTTGTTTTTAAAATGCTATACTTCGCCATAACTTCAAATTTTAGCTACTTATGGCGAAGTATAAATTTCTAATCAAGAAATAAATTGCCCATTTTTACTACGTTTGAGACTATTTCTGAACTATATGTATTTTGAATTATTCCATATGTAGTTACTAAAACAATATAAATATTTTTATGGGTATAACTTTCTCGATCCAACTCGGAAAATTTCGTTTTAAGTGTTGTGTAGAATTTCTTATCAATGGTAAATGGCGCATTGTAAAATTTCATTTCACAAAGGTTAAGAATGTGATCGTCTCGGTCAATTAATAAATCAATCTGCGCTTTGCGTTAAACCAACTTCTGTTTGCCGAATGAACAGAGTCAATTCCCAAAGCGGTTTTAATCACTCTAAAGAGAGAGAATAGATAAGTACTACTGTCTAATAATCGCCAATTCTTCTTCTAAATTTGTTTTCGCCATTTCGTCTGTCATTGATAAAACACCTAACATGAGATTATTTACTTCGTAAGGGTCGATATCCAACTTATAGAGTTCTTTATTTCCTGCTTCATTAACAATAAGTTTATAGATTCCGTCGCTGATTGCCCATGCCTCGGTTGTACCATCATTGAGCTCAGAATATTGATAATTACGGATGGTATTTGATTGGGAAAATAACGATTTAAAACTTCTGCTGTCATGATATTGTTGAATATTGACACCCGCTACTTCACCAATTGTCGCAAAAAGATCGGTACTTGTGATTAAATTATTATCGGTACCCATACGTGAAACGCCGACACCTGAAATAAACATTGGAACATTGATTCCTCCTTGATAAAGCGTGTTTTTCACATTTCCACTTGAATAAGGGGTTTGCGCAACTTGGTCAGGTGTACCATTGTCTCCTATAAATATAATAAGTGTATTTTCTCTTTCATTTTCAGGAATATTGGCCAAAAATTTTCCGATTTGATAATCCATAGCTTCAATAGCCGCCATATAATAAGGTGTGGCATCCATGCCAAGAGTATAAGCCGGCAAGGCGCCTTGATTATGCATTTCAGCAGGTGGTACATGAAAAGGTGAATGAGGAGCATTATACGCCAACCATAAAAACCAAGATTTCGATTGGGCATTGACCCAGTTTAAGGCTAAATCTGTAAATACCTCGGTGGTATATTCAGTTTGTAAACTACTGGCGCCATTTTCGGTTAATTGCCAATTATAATAATCATCTACAGTTCCGCGAATTAAGCCAGCATAATAATCTATGCCGAATGATTCAGGATTGAAACTTGCATCATTTCCTGCCAAATGCCATTTACCAACAATGGCAGATGTGTACTTATTATTTGTATTATCACTGATGTATTTTTGCAAGGTTAATTCTGATGAGTTTAAAATGTCCCCAACCCCTTTTACGCTAGTTCGATATCCATACTTACCTGTAATAATAGATGCTCTTGTGGGTGTACACGTAGGATTTACCCAAAAATTATTAAAAGTTAGTCCGTTATTTCTAATTGCATCGATGTTAGGCGTAGTAGGTTTTATACTTCCTTGAGGATATCCATTAATGGCATCCTTGCCTAAATCGTCAGCAATGATCAGTAATATATTAGGCGTGTCCACACTTGGAATAATGAGTTCATCATCCTTTGAACAAGCCAACAAAAAGGTGAATAGACCTATTGCAAATTTTGGCAAAATTGAAAATAATTTTTTCATTTTTAAAGCGATATTAGTGAGGTGTGCCTTTGTAACAACCAATGTTATAAGGAAAATCATAGGTCCAATGATAATGATATAAATTGATCAATTCACCATCCCAAAGAACTTGATGCGTATGTCCGTGACATTCATCCAAATCGGCTGAAGTGAGTAGTTCTCCGTTTTCGCCATAGGGGCCATAAATACCAAAACCATCTAACATATAACCCATCAATGCCGAATGTCCAGAAGTATGCTTTTGAATGTGGTCTTGATGATCTGGTGATGGATAATGATAATGGTATCTTTCGGTACCATCAGTATGCCCACCAAATCTGTCTAACATTTCATGAGCGGCTGCATCTGTGCCGAGGGTTGAAGCTCCATGATAAATTGCACTTCCGGTTAGCGATATGCCAGCTGGTCCAAAACCTACACAACTTGGATTTTCTGCAATTTCTGGTAATTCAGGTAATATATAACTTACTACATGTTCTGAAATAATATTTGGATTACCGTCATATCCGTAAGGAATTGTACCAGCTAATATTGGAAAAATACCTGTTGGATGATTAGGTAAGGCATTGCCGGAAATGATTCGATTACCCGCCCCGTCCAAAACAACGTTAAACTCACTCGCCCATATCATGTTTCCTTCTACCTGCGGTTTTCGAGTATAATCCCAAGTGCCGTCTGCATTTGTCCAATCACTTGCATTATTTGCGCCAGCACCATCTGCTGGAAGACCACAAAGCCATAAGGAGAGAAAATCAGGGTTAGGATCGCCTTCGTTTCTGATTAAAATTTTAGTTGAGCCTAGTCCGCCAAATGGCAAATGGGTTAAATCAGGCGTTTCGGGGGTTACTTCGCCTTCATCTTCTTTATTACAACGAATAAAAAGTATTGAGACAACGATTGTGTAAATTATTGTTTTGATGATTCTGCTCATGTTAGTCATAAAATACAAGTTTAGTTCATCGTTTGACTCTTGCAAGATAGATAAGTTTAATTTAAAACCTAACTAAGGTTTAAAGTTGTTTATTATTGATTGTAAACTTTTTTGGTTAAAAAAGTATCACCCCTGATAGCAGCGGTAGCTCCCGACGATCCCGATCCCCAACGAGTTGGGGACGGGATGTCGGGACTAAAGCGTATAGCAGGAAATAGGTGCCAAAAAATAGATGAAAACTACTAGTCATCAATTAATCAATCGTTCTAAGAACAGTTTTTAATAGATGATTAACAACAGCTAGTAAAGATTCTATTTAATAAACAAAGTCAATCCATTTTCAATTTATACCTTTACGGCTTTATTTAAAAAATTCTATGATTATTTCAAAAGACAGTGTGGTTTCAATGAACTATACTTTAAAAAACAGCGCAGGCGAAGTAATGGATACTTCAATTGGGAGAGAACCATTAGTATATCTGCATGGGGTAGGTGCTTTGATTCCTGGTCTTGAACAAGAATTAAATGGCAAAAAAGAAAAAGACCAATTAACCGTGGTTATTCCGCCAGAACATGCGTATGGGAGCCGAAGAGACGATTTATTGCGAGTGGTTTCTAAAAGCGGGTTTCAAGGAAGTGAAGAGTTAGAAGAAGGAATGCGTGTGCAATTGGATACCGAAAATGGACCAATGATTGCCGTGGTGTGTAAGATTGAAGAAAATGATGTGACCTTGGACATGAATCATCCTTTAGCGGATATGACGTTGCATTTTGAGGTTGAAATAGTTGGGGTTAGACCAGCTAGTGCGGATGAAATTGCACACGGACACGTGCATGGACACGGTGGTCATCACCATTAATGGATCTCAACTTAAAGGAAAACGATAAATAAAACGGGCCTCGAACGACCACCCATTTGGAAATAAAGTGGGTGTGAGTTCCCGGTCGTCGCCCATATTTACAGGGCCTAATTTTAAATTGAGTTTTTCATTTTCAGTGTACCGTCGGTATTTTCGGATAATTGAATGGCCCGCACGGAGATGAAACCAAATCTTTTTGCCCAAGTGAATTTCTGAATACGCCCATATATTATTGTCGGCCTTGTCCAAATATTCGTTTTGGAGGGTGGAAGCATAATTGATTCGGTAGGAGGCATTCACTCCTTCAAATTTTAATCCGCCAATAAAATTTGGCGAAGGTTGGTAACTTAAATCAAAATTCAAAGGCACAA
>JADZFJ010000448.1 GCA_020849935.1 Crocinitomix sp.
ATAATATAAATTACCAGCACTATCCCAAGCTAAACCAGAATCGACACTAATTGGAAAATCGGTTGCTTGCGCACCTTCTACTATTTCTGATGCATCAGGATGATCAGTTCCTGCAACTCTGTGTGATGGAAGACTTACATCCGTCAAGACTATTTTTTGAATAAAATTTTGATTAGATGCACTTCCAGTATAATAAAGAAAATCATTCGTCCAACCGCCATCATCTTTCACACTTAGAATTTTTAAACATGTTGCTGCCCCTATTGGATTGGAACTTGCACTCAAACCATCCATTGGTGGGAATCCTTCATACCCTGTGCCTGCAATATGCGTTTGTGCACCATATTGATCCCTTTTCCATATATAATAGCGTCTATCATAAAATCCGGTAGAAGGAGACGTTTGTGAAAAGGTGTAATAGACATTATTCTGTGAATCAATTGCCAAACCATTTAATCTATTTTCTATTCCTGAATCATCCAATTCATCATGAAAAATTTCTAACACACCATCTTTAATTCGATAAATTCTAAATTGATCTGGAACAGTAAAGTAAATGTTTCCATTTGTGTCTACTGCCATTGCGCCTGGTGCATTAAACCCTGTTGATAACGGATCTAGTCCAGGTGCAAATTCGAGACCTCCATTTCCTGCAATGTTCTGCATTGTCCAATCCTGTGCATAGGTTGGGGAGACGATTAAAAAACAAAGTCCAATCAGATAATTTATAACGATTCTATTAATTTTCATATTTAACGCGCAATTTAAAGTGGTTAAGTAATTCGTTCTTAAAAACACTCTTTTGTTTAATTAGTAGGTAATTACAAAAATAGTAAATTTAAAATAACAACAAATAAACTCATTCATTTCTTAAATCAATGACGAAAATTTGGATAAAATCGTTGGGTAAAAGTTGATTTATTTTTTGTTGAAATATTAAAATTGATAAAAAAAAATTGGCACCCCATGTGGAGTGCCAATTTTTACCAAATAACAAATGATCTTAATATTTCGTTACTTTCACTGTTTGGGTTTGATTATTTTCGTTGTACAATTGAATCAAATAGATCCCTGCTGCGAAATCTGAAAGATCTACTCGCTCTTTTTCGAAAGCAATTCCTGAAATCAATAGTTGACCGTTCAAGGTTGATAATTGATATTCAAATTTTCCATCCGATTCGATGAATAAGAAATCGTTGGCAGGATTTGGGTAAATGGCGATATTCGCTGAATTTAACTCACTTAAGCTCGCTTGGCTATTTACTTCAATTGTTTCACTTGCCTCACATCCAAACTCGTCGGTTACGGTAACGATATAGATTCCGCCCGCTAAATCCGTCAAATCTTCTTCATCATCAAAATCACCTAAGCCATCGATGTCCCAATCAATTAAATAAGCGCCAAAACCACCAGCGATTGTAAGATCGATTGAGCCATCAGTCCCAAAAATCTCATCTGTTGTCACACTCGTAAGAACCAACTCTTCTGCCATTGTAACACTTACGAAATCAATATTTTCACATCCATTCACATCGACACCAACAACGGTATAAACGATTTCACCACTTACAACAGGCGTATAAGGAACGTCGTTAGTTACACCCACAACATCCCACAAATAGGTTTCTGCACCTGTGCTGTTAAATGTCACTTCTTCCTCAAAACAAATCGAGTCAGCACTCACAAAAGCTTCCACAATTGGAAGGGCGTTTTCTACTACAAATAAACTATCTGTTGTCCCAACACAACCTTCAGCGTCATTGACAAAATTTACTTGATAATAACCAGGTACACTTGCAAAAATGGAAGTTTCGATTTCGTCCTCCAAAATTTCACCATCCAATTGCCATTCAAGTGACAAATCAGCCAAAGTAACCGCATTAATTTCTAATGAATCTCCAATACAAAATCCATTTGCATCATCTTCTGTAGAAATCACCAAATCAGATAATACTTGACAAGAATTTACTTCATAAATACTTAACGAACTTGAAATTTCGTTTGCCAATACTAATAAACCATTTCCGTTTGGAGATACTGCTGCATCGATATAAATCATCCCTTCTGCTCCACGATCTGGACCATTCGTTGCGAAATCTCTATTATTGTGGTATCCAATAAATACAGGATTAGATGGTACATTAATGTTAAACGCCATTACACCTCCAACTCGCTCCATCGATACAAACAAATAAGCATTCCCATCAATATATTCAACCGAGATTCCTTCTGGTTCTGGACCTTTGTCATCACTTCGATCTTTTGGAGCTGGCGAACCTTCGTTTGAAGCATTAAAGATGGTTGAATAGACTGGATGACTCGCAACAATGTGTTCAATTAAATCACCTGAATCAAACACTAAATCACCTGTCGCTTCATCCCAAATTGAGAATGAACGTGTACCAAAAGTATAGATTTCGTCGTAATCACCATCGCCATCGGTATCTCCAAGTGTGTTGGTTGTTTTTAATCGACCTAATAAAAGGCTGTTTTGTAAAAATTCGCGGTTAGGGAAAGTCAAACTATCTAAGACCAAATCACGAATTCTTTCTTCTTCCCCAAATCCATCATAATCACGCGTATCACCTTCGTTTGCAGTTACTAAATACGTTGTACCAAGAATCGAAATATGATCCAATGCATCTGGTAAAAACATTCCTTTAATTGGGAAATTTGCGATATTGATTCCAGAGGTGCTATTTGACACATCCAACCCAAAACCTAAGGCGGAGTGATCAATCGTTCCTAATGGACGAATTTCAATAATTTCTTTTGTAATCAAATCAACTACGGCCATTGCATTGTTTTCTTGCAATACCACATAAGCTTTCGAATTATCGTCCATGATGGTGACGTATTCAGGTTCAAAATCCTCTGCAACAGAAGCACCAACGCCAAAAATTCGTACACCCGCAGCTTTCAAAGCCGCTTCATCATCATCAAAAGAGGTAAAATTTAATACCACCACATCATCTGAAGTTAAATCTGCGATTGGTCCGTCGATTGTTATAATCCCTACTCCACCGTTTGGATCAACTGTGTATGCTGTATTTGGTTCACCTTCACAAGCCACCACTAACTGTGTTCCGTCATGATTAAACGTCACCATATCAGGCAAAGCACCAACGGTCAAGCGGTTTAAAAATGTGGCGTCAGTTTTCCAAAACGAAACGAACCCTGAATCTTGAATTACGGGAGCCGCAACCGCAACCGCGATTACATCATTATAAATTGCTACTGAATTTATAAATCCAACACTGTCAAATTCAATGGAATCTATTAATAATGGTAATTCAGGAATACTAAAATCAATGATATCAATTTGATTTGCCACACTGTTCACAACAAATAATTGATCTGTAATTGGATCAAAGACAACAATTTCGGCAGAACTTTCACCTTCATCTCCTGTCGATAAGCTCGTTAACAATTCGAATTTTAATTCGTTCGTTGCAACTGGCGCAAGGCGATCATTGTCTGTAATATATAAAAATGATTTTGTAATTTCACCTTCCTCTGCGTTAACGAAGTTATCCAAGCTAATCACAATATATTCAGATTGTTCTTCTACAAGATCGTTGGCAATATCAAATGTAATACTAGCGGTACCATCCGCAGCCCCGCTAAAAGTAAAGGTCGTATCAACTAAAATAAAATCGGCTGGTGATTCGGCTGTTGAAACTCCGTTAATCATGACATCAACTGAGGATACTGAACCATTTGCGTCAGAAAAATCCATGGTAAGCGTTACAATTCCATCTGATTCTAATACTGTGAAATCGTCGGTTGTAAAACTAAATTTAGGAACCACCACAGCACCAAAAATAATTTCGGATACTCCATCAGTAGCAGGTGCAGCAGCAAAAGTTCTTGGCTCTAAAAATGTATTGGTCATTAAATCAAAAACTCCTCCAGTTGCAACGGTTAAATCTTCATCAACTGCATAAACAGAAGCCAATTGAAGTTTACCGCCTGAATAAAAATCGTTTGTTGGTAATTCGTAACCAGTGGTTGGTGTCACAAAAGCTGTTCCAATTCCTGTCCCGTAAAAAATCGCATCGGTTGGTACGGTTGAAGAAGTGATTGAAGCTACGGGTAAATTAAATACCGCAATTCCATCTGCACTTGTTCCTCCATTTCCAATAATTCCAGATGCATTCGGACTTCCAATTCCTCCATCACCACCCGTAACGCTTGTATTAATTGCGCGTAATATTGTTCCTGTTGGCGCCATCAAGGTTCCACCAACATAAACAACATCACCAACAGATACAGTTCCCGATGAAATTTGGAAAGCATAGGTGGTTACTCCGCCTAAAATCCAACCACTTGAAGTGGCGGTGCCGTTGTTACATGCAATAATCGTGTAAGGAGTTACTGAAAAATCAATGTCATCAGTTGCTAATAATTCTACATATTCGTACGGCGAATCCGTCCCCGCTGGATTTTGATAAAACTCTGAAATAATCAACCCTGGATTTTGTCCCCATGATGCGATTATTCCTCCAAATATTCCTGTAAGTAAGAGGTATATTTTTTTCATAATTCTCGTTTATAAATTTTGGTACAAAGCTATGGGCAAGTTACAAGATGGCTGTTATGTGAAAATTACGATTTCGTTATCTACAGTTGTGGGTTGTTATTTAAACATTAAGAATTTCTGAAGATAATTTGGCAAAAACTAAAATTTAAGCTCATATACAAGGGTTTAATGTTTACTTAACTTAGATTTAATCACCTCAAAATTGCGTGAATTATGATGGTCTTGCGATCAATAGTTATTTTAACCGTATTTACGCGCGATGATTTCCCAAACTAACAGCAGACTTAAACGTCAAAAAAGCCATTATTTAATCCGGTTGAGAAAACTTCAAAGTAGTTTCGTACACTGATTGAATAACTGCTGCCATTTTAGAAAGATTTAATGTCTTAA
>JADZFJ010000576.1 GCA_020849935.1 Crocinitomix sp.
AAGGCCCTTCTGGTCCCACAAAAACAAAGTCCACTTTTTCTTTAATACAAAAAGATTTAATCCCTTCAAAATCATCTACTTGAAGATCTATATTTGTTCCTTCTTGCGAAGTTCCTGCATTTCCAGGTGCGATAAACAACTTGTCAATTTGTGAACTCTGTGCAATTTTCCATGCAAAAGCATGTTCTCTTCCACCGGAACCTAATACCAATACGTTCATGAATTTTTCTTTTTTGCAAATTTACATTAAGGAGGGGCTTATTGGCGATAATCTTATCAACAATTCGAATAATTTTTCAGAATTCTTTGTTGGATTTAGCCTTCCAAAAACTCCCAATCCTTGATTGGCTCAAATCTTTTCCAAGACGCTTGGACAGAAGGATGTTGAAGAACCGATTCGACCTCAACTTCAGGTAAAAAGTCTTCTCCCAAGCCATTTTTGACAAAAATCAGGTTAAAGCCAAGCTCGTTTGCACCAACCAATCTATACCCTTTCTTTTTGGCAAGTTTCACCATTGCAATCGGCGAAGCGCCGTGATACACAGGATGTTTTCCTGGAAAAAAATAATTTGGATCGTACGGAACCACGATATTTCTCATGCCAAATTCGACATGGGTTTCAATAATCACCACATTAGGACTCACCTGCTCGAGTGCATTCCAAACCCAATAATCATTTCCGTCAATATCAATCGACAACACATCGATATCACCACTCAAACCAGCATCTTTCACCAAGGTATTAATATTTTCTGCGGTAACTTTGGCGCAGGTAAATGTTGGAGGATACATCCAAGGATGTGGATATTTTGCATAAAATTTTTGCCCACGTTTCACACTCGTGGGGTTACCATCAAGGAACAACCCTCGGTATCCAAAATTAAAAACAAGGTTGGCACAGTTACTGTTGATCCCATCATCAGACCCAATTTCAAGAAATGTTTTGTTTTGCATTCCGATCACCGCCAAAATCATCAAGAGTTTCCCATCTTCTTCATATTGCGAAAAAACCCTGAAACCAGTTTCGCTTAAGGGTGGTAAACTTCCGGTTTTTTTTCCTAATAAATAGTTGACAAACAACTGTCGTTGACCAATTTGTGTAGCCGCAGAAAACCGATCTCTTACTTTAAAAATATAGAATTTACTCTTTAAAAAATTTTTAATTATTCCCATCTTCTTTATTTTCTAAGTACCATTCAACTTCTTTTTCCCATTTTGATTTTACATCAATCAATTCTCGGTTATAAATCACACGCTCTGGCAATCGCTTGTCTACTAACGAACCAGAGGTCCATTCGCCATTTTGATCGGTGTCAAATAGAATTCGAACTTGATATTTTCCTGGAATTAACTCAGTAAAGACCATTCTTTCTGAATAGCCTACCTCACGAATTACCTTGTTTTTTTCATCCAATAGCGCCACTAAGGCAGAAGCTTCCATCAACGAATCCATGGTAAGGATTAAGGTGCCGAAGTAATCAGGCGTTAAAAATGATATGGGTGTTGGACTTGTGGTTAAATTAGCGTGATTATAAATCGACATCACAGCGCCTGAATCAATTACAATTTCTTCTACATCAGAAGCGATGGGGCCAAATTTTAAGGTTCTTAAATTAATAATGGTCGCCGTTGGTTTGATTTGTTCGGTTGAATCTTTCGTCAAAAAATGAAATTTATTCAGGTCAAAAATCTGAATAGGTTCAGAAAAATACAAGGTCAATGAATCGTTCGGTAATAATTTACCATTCTGTAAATTAGAAGTGTACGTCAAATCAACTGGTGCATTTGTTTCAGGCACTTTTTTATAAATGGGTTTTAGGGTGTCCCATTCATCGTTCAAATTAATAAAAAATTGCGTTTTCGCCATTGGACTGGTCGCGAGCCAAAACTCGAGCGAATCGGCCGATTGCGTGTCTTCTTTTAAGAGAAGATTCGTGGATGTCGCCTCAAATTTTTCAGGAATCGAATTGAAAACAAATTTGATTTTTCCCGGAAACGTAAACTCATTTCGAATCTACTTACAATCACCTTTATTATCTGCGAATGCTACCAGTTCGATAAATGGATTTATTTCGGCTACTTCGATGGTTTCAGCAGGGATAAACGCCCGTCGTTCGTTCGGATCAAGTTTGAGATTTTTATTTTTATCTTCAATGGCAAAAATGAAATATTGACCCGCTTTTAAGTAGCTCATTTTAAATTCGCCTGCCTGATTTGTTTGATTGATATAGATTGGACGATCTTTAAAAGGGATTGAATCAAAAGAAGTTGATGTAAGCGGATCGTATAAAGCAACGAGGAAATTTTCTAAAGGTGCATTGGTGAATCCATCCGAAATTTTACCAAAAATCATCAATGAATCTATATAAGCCCCTGTTGAAAATACCACTTGAAAAATCGAGTCGTTTTTTTAAGAAA
>JADZFJ010000449.1 GCA_020849935.1 Crocinitomix sp.
ACCAAGAATCTTTCTTCGTCAGTACCCCACGTGAAGTACCACTTGGTCGCTTAAAATCTAAAACATATTTTTCAACGGATGCTTTGTACATGGGGTAAATTTACATCAAAACAATCATTTTTTGAAAGACGAACTTTCATTATCCCATCAATTTAAATGAATTCGATTAAATTTGTGGCAATGAATATTCCTTCAAAGCATTTAGAAGAGTTAGTGGATCATTTTTCGTCCTTACCAGGGATCGGAAAAAAAACGGCCTTGCGTTTGGTTTTAAACCTCTTAAAGCGCAATGAAGATGAAATTGCCGCTTTTTCAAAATCGCTTGGCGAAATGCACCAAAAAATTAAAACATGCACGTGCTGTGGCAATTTAGCGGAACAAGAACTCTGCACCATTTGCTCGACTGATTCGCGTAAAAAGGAAATTATTTGTGTGGTTGAAGATATTCGTGACATTATTGCCATCGAAGGCACCGAACAATTTTTTGGTGTTTATCATGTCTTAGGTGGTGTCATTTCTCCGATGGAAGGAATTGGTCCACAAGATTTAAATATAGAAACCCTAATCGATCGCATCCGATCTGGCGAGGTAAAAGAAATAATATTGGCCTTAAGTGCATCTATGGAAGGTGATACGACGAATTTCTTTTTATTCAGAAAATTAGCCGATTTTAACCTTACCATCACCACCTTGTCAAGAGGCGTTTCGGTGGGTACCGAATTACATTATACCGATGAACTCACTTTGGGGCGTTCGATCTTAAACCGAACCCCCTTTGATATGAGTTTTATGAAACGTTAAAAGCTTTATTAAGCTTTCGATTATCCTTCTTTCGCTGCCAAATATCGCTCAGCATCCAAAGCTGCCATACAACCTGTCCCTGCTGCTGTAATCGCTTGTCTATAGACATGATCAGCTGCATCACCGCATACAAAAACACCTTCGCGGTTTGTTTTGGTTGAGCCTGGTTTGTTAATGATGTAGCCAGTTTCATCCAACTCCAACCAATCTTTAAAAATATCTGTATTTGGTTTGTGCCCAATTGCCACAAAAAATCCGGTGGCAGAAATCACTTGTTCTTCCCCAGTAACACTATTTTTTACGCGAGCGCCAGTCACACCTTGGCCATCTCCTAATACCTCCAAAGTATCTGTATTAAACAAAATATCAATATTTGGTGTTTTTTTCACACGCTCGGCCATAATTTTAGATGCTCTAAATTCATCTTTGCGCACCAACATGGTTACTTTTTTCGCCAATTTTGACAAATAATGTGCTTCTTCACAAGCAGAATCACCTGCTCCTACAATGATTGTTTCATGTCCACGGTAAAAGAAACCATCACAAACTGCACAAGCAGAAACTCCTCCTCCTATTTTTAAATAATGTTGTTCAGATTCTAACCCAAGGTATTTTGCGGATGCTCCCGTGGCAATAATCACGGTATCTGCATGAATTTCTTTTGTGTCATCTACCCAAACTTTATGAATTGCGCCAGAAAAATCAACTTTAGATACCCATCCTGTCCGCACATCCGTTTTAAATCTTTCGGCTTGTGCCTGTAATTGAACCATCATTTCTGGACCAGTCACCCCTTCTGGATAACCTGGAAAGTTTTCAACTTCGTTGGTTGTTGTTAATTGTCCACCAGGTTGCATTCCTTGGTACATTACTGGTGCCATATTTGCCCGAGCGGCATAAATTGCAGCGGTATAACCAGCAGGACCTGATCCAATTATCAAACATTTAACTTTTTCTATTTCGCTCATCTTTTTCGATTTGTTGTTTGTCTAAAAAACAAAGATAATACCTTAGAATTTTATTCCATTAAAAATACTGATAAAGTTCAATTTTACATATTTAATGGGTTTTCAAGAATACATACCTCAGAATTTTTATTTTCCATATAAAGGTGTTATTTTTGCACCGCTAAAAAACGAAGCGAGAGATATGATTGATCAGAGCCTTTTCAAGAAAAAAGAACTATATCCATTTCAAAAAAGGGTGGTAGAACAAGTGGTGTCGGAGCTTACAGCGCAAGGCGATAATTTTAACCTACTTTTTCAACTTCCAACAGGTGGTGGCAAAACGGTTATTTTTTCTAACATCGCAAAAGAATATATTGAGCGGACAAAAAGAAAGGTGCTTATTTTAACCCACCGAATCGAACTTTGTATCCAAACCTCAAAACAATTAACCGCTTTAGGGATCGAAAATAAGGTGGTGAACAGTTTGGTAAAAAACTTGGACGATCAAAAAGAATATGATTCATTTACTGCAATGGTTGAAACGCTGAACAATCGTTTACAAGACAACAAAGAATTTATTCAAAATATTGGGTTGGTAATTGTCGATGAAGCGCATAATAACTCTTTTCGAAAGATTTTTCAGTATTTTAAAGATGTAAATATTCTTGGCGTTACCGCCACTCCCTTAAGTTCGAATAAAACCTTGCCCTTAAAAGACAATTACGATAAACTAATTGTTGGCGAAAGTATTAAATCACTCATAGAAAACGGTTATTTATCAAACGCTGAAACATATACGTACGACGTTAATTTACATGGCTTAAAAATAGGTGTCAATGGCGATTTTACGGTAAGTTCGTCTGACAAGGTGTACAGCAATTATTTTATGCAAGAAAAATTGCTTTTTGCATACGAAGAGGTCGCTGTTAAACGCAAAACATTGATTTTTAACAGTGGAATTGATTCGTCGCGTGCGGTTTTTGAATTGTTTAAAAAACATAATTATAAGGTAAGACATTTGGACAGCACCTTCGGTGATGCCGAACGAAAAGAAATTTTAACATGGTTTAAAGAGACACCAGGAGCAGTTTTAACGTCTGTTGGGATCTTAACAAAT
>JADZFJ010000450.1 GCA_020849935.1 Crocinitomix sp.
AGAAGATCAAAAAGCACGTGTTTTTTGGACCGATTGGTTAAAATGGGAAAAGCAAGTTAAAATAATGGATAAAGTAGATCGTCCGCATGCCATTCAGTTATTAGAATTGGCAAAAAAAGATGGATTTCCGGGTTTTTCTAAATTAGGTGAAGATTTTGAAGATCGGTATTGGGTGGATGGGGTTTCACTGATGATTTTACATTTTTCGAAGGAAGAATTGGCCCCTTTGTTTCCGTACATGGTCAAAGCGGTTGAGAAAGGTGAAATGTATCCCTATCATTTGGGTCGTTGCGTGGATTATGTGTACATGGGCACTGAATCGGACAGCGCAGATTACCGTGTATTAACGGTTCAACAACAGTATGGAACTAATTTTTCGGGAACCGAGTTAATCCCTTTTGGCACAGTGGAATCTGTCAACGAAGCACGCGCTAAGATTGGTTTAGAACCAATTGAAATCTATGCTGCACATCGAAAATTAACACTGCCAAGTCAACCTTTTATACGCTACACTGCCCCTAAATGATTTTAATCATCACCGAAAGTAACGATTTAACAACCAATGAAGTGATTGATTGGTTATTGGCAAAATCAGCCCCCTATATTCGGATAAATGCAAAAGATGCATGGTTTTCATCGTTCGATTTGCAAACGAAGACATTCGTCATTAAAACTAAAAATCAAACTATCCATTCCAATGAATTGAGCGGAGTTTGGTACCGCAGAGGTGGAATTTCCTTTAATTTTGATCAAATTGAATTCACCGACAAGGCCGTTAATCTTTATTTAAATAGACATTTGAGAAGTGAGTATGGTGATTTGCAAGAGACAATTTATAAAATCTTAAAAACTAAAAATTCGATTAATTCTGATTTGGACAATCGGCTGAATAAATTGGATGTTTTAGTGTTGGCAAACACCTTAAATTTAAATATTCCACAATCAATAATTACTGATAATAGGGAGGATATTTTGAATTTTATGAACTCATTTAACGTCGATCACGTGGTGACAAAATCAATTCGTAATGGGGTAAGTTTTTGGGATACCACCTTAAATATTGAGGAATTTACTTCTAAAATTACCAAGGAAAATTTAGATGATTTTCCACTCATTTTTTTTCCAAGTTTGATACAAGAAAACATTCCGAAAAAATATGAAATTCGATCGTTTTATTTAAATGGTAAAACCTATTCGGTTGCGGTATTTTCGCAAGCCAACCTCAACACCCAAATTGATGGAAGAAAAGCAAATAGCGATAAACCACATCGGGTGGTGCCATTTACCTTGCCAAAAAAATTAAACAAGAAAATTAAAAAATTGATGGATAGGTTGGAACTCAATTCAGGCTCCTTGGATTTTATTTATGGACAAGATGAGAAATTTTATTTTTTAGAAGTTAATCCAATTGGGCAGTTTGCTCAAGTATCTTTTCCTGGTAATTATTATTTAGAAGAATTGGTCGCATCTACCTTAATTGACGGTATCAAATGAAGAAAGAAATTCGTAAAAACAAACAAAAACTTCCCGTTGGAAGTCTTAATTGGGAAATAAATTCGCTCAACCCTTCAGATGCCGTGCGTTTTAAACGAATTAATTCGTCGATTTATTCAACTGACGAATTTCTCTCGGTAGCTTGGTATAAACCCATTTCTAACTATCCACGCCGCAATGATTTTTAGGTTATACGAATCAATTCGATTTGTGCCAGGTTACAATCGAACGGCTTTACTTGATTTATCACGCGAAAAGATTTTATTTCTTCCAAATGATTTTGCTGAGGTACTCCAAAAAATGAATGGAAAAACCCGTCTTGAAGAAACTTTGGAACTACATTTTCCAGAAAATCACCTAGAATATCTACAATTTATAGAAGAAAATGAACTAGGATTTCATTGTACACCAAAAGAATCGAAAAGATTTGATTTGTTGCCGCTGGAATGGAAGAATCCGGCAATCATTACCAATGCGATTGTTGAGGTAGGTGATGACATAAATTTGGATCATTTTAAATGGTTGGCAGCTTTGGGTTGCCAGAATGTAGAATTACAGGTGGTTTCTGAAACAGGACTCATCAAAACACTCGAATTTTTAAACGACAGTATTTGTAAGAACATTGTTTTGGTCTATAAAAATCCAAGTCAATTTAAATTTAAGCATACAACTATAAATAAACGTGTCAATGAAACACATGTCTTTGATGCAACAGCTATAAGTGTTTCGGATTCAACTGTCTTTTTTCATCCTTACGCCTATGACCAGCGAGGACTAGTTCCAAGCTCAACAAGCTTTTTGGCTGTAAATTTGACTTTGTATTTGGAATCTATCGGGCATAATGTATACCTCCATCGAAAGTTATTCATCGATCGGTTTGGGAACTTAAAAAATGCGCCAGAAACATCAAAAACGATCCACAAAGGTAATCAGGCTATCGATCTAAATGAATTGACAAAACGGATAAAATCAGATGAATTTACTAACTTATGGAACCTGCCAAAATCGGAGATAGATGTTTGTTCTGATTGTGAATACAGACATAGCTGCGTATGCATGAGGATTCCAAAACAACGTCCTGACAAGACATGGTATTATCCTGTTGAATGTGATTATAATCCGTATTTAAGCAAATGGAAAAATGAGCGGAATTATCGAAATCTCATGGATAGCGGAGTAGTTTGTACTGGAAAAGAGATGAAAATAGATCAAGTTAAACTTGACAAAGTATTTAACGAAGTATGGGGAGAATAAAAACAAACCGCACGCAAATAATTGAATTACGTGCGATTTGAATTAATGTAAAATTACCTTTTCTTGGAATTGATTTTCTCTTGTTGAGATCTTTACAAAATAAACCCCACGTGCCAAGTACGACAAGTCGATTGGTTCGTTTCCGTTTAGATTCAATCCTTCAGAAGTATAAACTTGTTTACCTTCGGTCGTATAAATTTCTAATTTAAACGGTGCGTCTGTTCCAGAATGAGTGATGTAAATCAACCCAGTTGTCGGATTTGGATGAAGTTGAATGG
>JADZFJ010000451.1 GCA_020849935.1 Crocinitomix sp.
ATTATTTGAATACCCTAACCATTCAAGGAAAATTGGAAAAATTCACCACAAAAAACGGGTCGATTTGGACCTTGAAAAAGATTGGCGGGTAACGTTGAAATAGAATACCAATACCAACAATAATTTGGGGAATTTTTTGGGGGGGAGCGCCAAGGATCGGAGACATTGTTTGAGCTCTTATACCAAATCTAATTATAAAATAGGCCAATCTATTTTATAATTTTAGATTGGTTAATGCCGAAACTACAAATAAATAGTCAAATGAAATGAAATTGATATTTGACTATATTATTTGTCTCTTCGGTATTATTGTGCGTTTAGGGCAATAAAGCGAGGTCCCGACGCTCACGGAATTCCAGATCTACGTAGAGCCTTGATGTTCGATTGGGATTGTGAGGACTGGATAACTGATCGTGACATCCTGACCATCGTACAATTCTGACATTAACTAGGCGCCTCATGCTCGGTCGGGATCGTCAGGATCGGAAAGCCTGACCCCGACGATCCCTTCTCGACGTTTCAGTCGGAAAGGGATGTCGGGATGGCGCCCAACTAACGAAAAAACTCCATTACCCGATAACTAAAAATGAATTGTTGAAAAGCAAAGGATAATTTATGGCGATCAACCTAGATTGCTACCAATTTTACGGTTAAATTTGCTGAAATTTGATAAGAAAACCTATGTCTGTTTTGGATAAACAATACATTGAATTTGATCGGAAAGAGCTCACGAATGCGGAGTTGATTAAAATTTATAAAGCGATTTTGAAACCGCGGCTAATTGAGGAGAAAATGTTGATTCTTTTGCGCCAAGGAAAAATTTCTAAATGGTTTTCGGGCTGGGGACAAGAAGGGATTTCGGTTGGGATTACCTTGGCGTTGGACACGGACGAGTATATTTTACCAATGCACCGAAATTTGGGTGTTTTTACGGCGCGTGAGATTCCTCTAAACCGCTTATTTGCTCAGTTTCAAGGTAAAATGACGGGGTTTACCAAAGGGCGCGATCGCTCTTTTCACTTTGGAACACAAGACTATCATTTGGTGGGGATGATTTCGCATTTGGGGCCGCAATTGGCGCTTGGAACGGGGATTGCCTTGGCCAATAAATTAAGAGGGGAGAAAAAAGTGGCGTTGGCGATTACAGGCGATGGTGGTGCGAGTGAAGGTGATTTCCACGAGGCACTTAACGTTGCTTCAGTTTGGGATGTGCCGGTGATTTTTTTGGTGGAGAATAATCAATGGGGTTTGTCGACACCATCGGTAGAACAATTTAGATGTAAACAATTTGTAGATAAGGGAATTGGCTACGGCATGGATGCTTTTCAAATTGACGGAAATAATATTTTAGAGGTGTACCATTCGGTGAAACAAATTGCCGCCTCGTTACGTGAAAAACCGCGTCCGTTTTTGTTGGAATGTGTGACATTTAGAATGCGTGGGCACGAGGAAGCTTCGGGGACAAAATATTACCCAGAAGGGTTACAAGACAAATGGTCGTTAAATGACCCTGTAACGAATTACGAACTGTATTTGAAAAACGAAAAGGTGTTGACGGAAGCGGAGATTGAAACGATTCGAGAAGCGATAAAACAAGAGATTCATGATGAATTAGAAATTGCCTATGCCGAGCCGAATGTAGTGCCGAACACCGCTTTTGAATTGGGAGATATTTATGCGCCGTATACGCAAGTCGTTGTGGCGCCAAGTGGTGGTGCGACTTCTGAAAAACGTTTGGTGGATGCGGTTTCGGATGGTTTGCGATTGGGCATGCGAAAGTACCAAGATTTGATTTTGATGGGGCAGGACATTGCTGAATACGGGGGTGTTTTTAAGGTGACAGAAGGATTTGTGGAGGAGTTTGGAAAAGATCGGGTGCGGAATACGCCAATTTGTGAGTCGGCAATTGTGGGAACAGCGCTTGGTTTGTCTATAAATGGAATGAAAGCGGTAATGGAAATGCAATTTGCTGATTTTGTTACGGTTGGATTTAATCAGATTGTCAATAATTTAGCCAAATTATATTATAGATGGGGCGAAAAAGCCGATGTGGTGATTCGAATGCCAACGGGTGGTGGTTCTGCCGCTGGCCCTTTTCATTCGCAAAGTAATGAGGCTTGGTTTACGCATACGCCTGGTTTAAAAGTGGTTTATCCTTCAACAGCTTACGAAGCAAAAGGAATGTTACTTGCTGCGATTGAGGATCCGAATCCGGTGATCTTTTTTGAACACAAAGGGCTTTACCGGTCGATTAAGGAAGAAATTCCTGACGAATATTACACCATTGAAATTGGAAAAGCACGCACCGTGAAAGCTGGGACAAAAGCATCCGTAATCACTTACGGTATGGGCGTTCATTGGGCGAAAGAAGTGGTCGATCGTTTGGATTTAGATGTTGAAATTATCGATTTAAGAACGCTTTTACCAATGGATACGGAGGCTGTTTACGCTTCAGTTCGTAAAACGGGTCGTGTGATAATTTTACACGAAGATTGTTTAACCGGTGGAATAGGAGGTGAGCTTTCGGCATTAATAGCTGAAAATTGTTTCGAAGTACTCGACGCGCCCGTGATGCGTGAAGGTAGTTTAGACACCCCCGTTCCGTTTGATGGTAATTTGGAATTGAATTTTATGCCAAAAGCACGTTTTGAGAAAAAACTAGTTCAATTATTGGCTTATTAAAATTGGGTTTTTCTGTTTTTTTTGTTTGGATGGATTTGTTATGGGTAACCCTAAAAGACGACAGCACGAACATTTTAAAAAAAACAAATGACAAGCCATAAGATTATAGAAACAATGTGAAAGATTAAGAATATGCACATTAACTCAAAACTTAAATTGCTATTTGTTTGTACGGTAAACAGAATGAGAAGTGCAACTGCTCATAAAATTTATGAGGTAGACGATCGTTTTGAAGTTAAGTCGGCAGGGACAGACAAGACAGCAAACATAGTTCTAACAGAAGAATTATTGAATTGGGCAGATAGTATTGTTGTTATGGAAAATCACCATAGAAATCATATAAGAAAACATTTTCCTCACATTTACAAAAACAAGCGAATCGTTTGCCTTTATATTCCTGACGATTACGACTACATGGAGACTGAATTAATTGTAATACTAAAAAACAAAGTAGAAGATGTGTACAGCAGAAAGCTTATTTGATTAAGAACAACAACACCCCTTTGATTAAGAACAACAACACCCTTTTTTCCCTCTGTCCTTATCCCTCTGCCCTTATCACTTTTCGCTATTCCCTTTTCGCCATTCCCTCTGCCCTTATCGCTTTTCGCCATTCCCTAATCCCCTTATTCCCCTAAAAGTAGCGTCCCATAAATAATCACATCCTGCACAAAATGCACCCCCCAAGCAATACCAATTCCTCTGGTTTCGATGATCGATTTTGCTAGAATCCACCCTAAAAAGCCTGCCATAAAAACACCGACTAGGCCACCTGGCGTTCCGAAATAATGGATGCCTCCAAAAATAAATGCTGCCGCCCATTGAATTTGTACCGCGCTTAAATGGCCTTCTAATAAACCAATGACCGCAAAACGAGCAATTATTTCTTCGTTAAACGAATTAATGATGGCAAAAAACAAGGCAAACGGTAAAACCGAAAGCGCTTGATTCCAAGGAGCTTGTTTAAAGTTGAGGTACATAAAAATTCCTGTGACCACAGAAATGACCAAGAGGTAAGAAGCACCTGTTTTGTACCACGAATCGGTGGCTTTAATTCCGAGGATTTTTACAGGAACGGAAGGTTGACTGAGATCACCAAAGCGAAGGAGATTTTTACTTGCTGGGGCTAATTTCAGCGTGATAAAAAGCACGAGAATACTGATAACCAAACCTGTTACTTGTAAATTAATGAAGGTGTTGGTATAAGCGTCTGTCCCAAAATTGAATTGAAAATTAGTCGGTAAATAGGCACGCAAAAGAAAAAGGATGATGGCGATGGTGGGGATTGAAATTCCGAGAATGATTTTATTGGTACGCATGGTTCTTATTTTATCTAGGGTCAAAATTAGTGGTTGCGTGGTCAATAAAACTTATCCTAGGATATGTTTTGAGGGTGAATGATTTTTTTATCCAAGCTGAGTTAAGGCTAGATGTGTGAGGTAATTTCGACGAAAATCACCAACTTACTTAATCAATTTTTTTTGCAAGCGACTAAAACTTTCTGGGGTAATTCCGAGGTAAGAGGCGATGTGTTTGGCAGCCGTACGTTGAATGATTAAAGGATGTTTTTCGAGGAGATTGAGGTAGCGTTGTTCGGCGGTGTGCGTCAATAATTCGATTTGTTGATATTGTTTTTGGAGGTACAGCAATTCGGACACCATGCGTGCCATTCGGTTGCCAAATTCACTTTGATTGTACAAGTTAAACAAATCATTTTTGCCAATGGATAAGGTTTCAAGCGGTTCGAGTGCCATGACATAAATCGGACTTTCTAAGTGTAGAACCGCACTCATTTCTTCATTTTTGGCGGGTGTTTGCGAGTTGATTCCTTGTTGGAGCAAGGAATAATAATCCCCGGTAAATTCGCCCTCATAACAAAGGTCGATGCAAATGTCATGTCCATCCTTAAACACAAATAGCCCCGCCGAACCTTTTATAATTAGGTGAAGATTTTTTTCGGACTGGAAAGATGACTTCAATACCTCATTTTTCTTAAATGATTTGGAGGTTAACAATTTCGAAAACGGCAACCACGCTTCGATAGGCACTTCCATGTACGGATCAAAAAATGCCTTTAATTTTTCAGTAATGGTTGGTGAAGACATTTTTATGAATTTAGTTTACTTATTAGAATATCCCTCCAACAGCTCCTTCAAAGGCGTATTGTGCTGATTAATAATCACCAAATTTGTTCGGTCATTTAGGAATTGGATTTTGATGAATTCTTGTGTTGAATCGAATTTCCAATCAGCTAATTCTGTGAATTTTTTTTTGGTAGTTTTCAAATTATATTTGTGATTAGTATTAATTACCACAACTTTAGTAAAATATGCGTCATGTAGCGAAATCAAATTATAATAAAAGTCGTCTCCACTCCTAGAACTACCATTGAACGGATTAGGATAAATTTCATGCCATTGGTCAAAATATGAAGCGTCTGGCAATATACATGAATGACTCAACATCATAAAATCAAAATCATTGGTCCAAGCACTGAATGAGTTTTCGTAAATATTAATAAAATCATCAACAAAAGGCTGGTCAATCACCTTGTTTTGGTTGATATAATCTAAAACTTTTGGAAAGATGGCTTTTCCAAATTCATTCACAAAAGTAGTTTCATTCTCAGGAAGCTGAAATAAATCTCCTTGCTGCAACTCA
>JADZFJ010000452.1 GCA_020849935.1 Crocinitomix sp.
AATTCTAATGATTTCTATTTCATTTTTCTTTTTATTGACTTTGTAGAAAATGAAATGAGATTTCACTCTTGATCGAAAATAACCATTTCTGATATGACCAACATCTACACCAGAACTGGGTTTTAAACACAAATACTCACATTCATCAAATATTAAATTCAAGTACCGATCAGCTTGTTCCGCAGACCAATTTTCGACAGTGTAAAGCCAAATACTTTCAAGGTCAATTGAAGCTTCTTTACTCATTTTGTAAATCATTCACTCAAATGTTTTTTGCGTAAATCATTCAAGAAAGTAGCTTTATTAAAATCTTTTACAAAACCAGATTTTTCACCTTTTTTAAGTTCTTTAGCAAGTACTGCTTTTTTAGATTCTTCTTGTTCAAACATTCTCAAGGCTGTTCTCACGACCTCACTTGCTGAAGAAAATCGACCTGTTTTAATCTGCTGTTTGATAAAATCATCAAAATAATCGCCTAATAAGATGGAGGTATTCTTTGCCATAACTAAAAAATATACACAAATATACCAATTATTGGTATATAAAAATCGATCAAGCAAATTTTTATAATTGACACTAACTTCAGTTAAAACGAACATAGTTGAGAGACTTTTATTACTTTTAGTACCTATCAAGATAATCAAAAATTGAAATTGTTTATTCTCGAAACTTCGCTCAATATTAAAAAATGACCTATTCAAACAACATAAATCGATTGTCTCGCTTAACAGCGATTTTGATAAAATTACAATCCAAACCATTTATTTCTGTTTTGCAATTGTCTCAAGAATTTGGCGTGAGCAAAAGAACGATTTACCGAGACCTAGAATCGCTTGAACAAGCTGGTGTGCCTTTGACTTTGATTGAAGGTAAAGGTTATTCGCTGATGAATGGGTACAATATTCCACCCGTCATGTTCACCGAATCTGAAGCCAATGCCTTAATATTTGGTGAAAAATTAATTGCCAAAACCAAAGATGAATCGCTCATCCATGAATTTAACAAGGCGATCGATAAAATTAAATCCGTTTTACGAACCTCTGAAAAAGAAAAAGTAGATTTTCTTGCCAATCGCACCATCATCGGAAAAAATTGGCAAGAACAAACAACTAGTAATCACTTGTCTGTCATTCAAAAAGCACTCACAAATTTCCAAGTGCTTTCCATCACCTATCAAAAGGAAAATGACGAAAACACCACCAACCGAGAAGTTGAACCTTTTGCTATTTATCACAATACGTCTGAAAATTGGGTGCTGATTGCCTGGTGCCGTTTGCGAAACGAGTTTCGGAATTTTCGAATCGATCGCATCAAAAAAATTAACCCGCCGGTCCATTTTTTTACCCCACACAAAATGACTTTGGACGAATATGTAGAAATTCAACGAAAAAAACATTTTGAAAAACTTGCGACATAGGGTTGTCACAACGGACAAGTATATTTGACAAAAAAAAGAACCATGCACACAACAAATTATTACAATACCTTCATTGAAATTGCTGAAGATTGTAAACTCCATCAAGGTGAAATTCCACCCATGGCGAAAGATAAAAAAACCATTGCTTTGTTGCAATTCGAAATGCTGTATGAAAACCCGTACAAATACACTTCTGACGAAGTACTTTTTGGGGTGTTTGCACTAAAAAAGGAATTCGAACAAAACGAACTCCACGAACAAAAAGAATATTTTTTCTCCAAAGGACAGCCATGCTTTAGAGCCTCCCCGCTCACGAAAACCTATGGTTGGGGCGTTCATTGCGATGCCGAAGGAAAAATCGCTATGTTTGGGGCCGAAACAAAAGAATACCAAAATTTTCTCGCCGATACTGCAATAAAAAAGGTAAAAGCGATGCGGAGCTCGAGGAAGTAAATGATTAATCTTTTAAATTCCCAACCATGCAACCATTTTATCCTCAAAAACATCAACTAACTACATTAAAATTTAATTATCTATGTTAAAAACTACTCTATTTCTCGCAATTATGGCAAGCGTCAGCCTTCAATCACAGGCGCAATGTTGTCCCTATGTCGATCCTATCGAAATAATTCCAGCAAGTCCGCTAGCGACCGACAGCATTTATGTAATAACTAATGTCACCACCCCAAATGCAGGAAGCTATTTAGGATATGAGATTTTTGCAGGCGATGCAACAATCAGAATAGAAGCCTGTTACTATAGTGGAATGCTCACCATGCTTCAAACTTACATTGACACCATCAACATTGGTGTTCATCCAGCTGGAACGCAAAATGTCGTTTTTGTTGCCTATCAATCTGATTATGAAGGATTCTGTAATCGATCCGATTCAAATGAAGTAACGGGAAGTTTCACCGTCATAGAAAATTTAGCCTTCGATGACGAAACCAAACCAGCATTCCAAATCTATCCAAATCCTGCTAGTGCCGGTCTAATTTATGTCGCTACGGAAAAAAATGAAGGTTTTACTTATCAATTGAGCAATACATTGGGGCAAATTGTCTTAACTGGAAACAATAACCTTTCCAATGAAATTAATGTAGCTGGACTAAAAGGCATTTATTTCCTTTCAGTAATAAGCGCTCAAGGTAGCTCCACAAAACAGGTGATTATTGAATAAAAAATATTTATTTTCAATGGGGTGCGGAATAATATCGTTACCACTCCATTGATTTTTTTTATCCATAAGTAAGGTAGGTGAATGATCGAAAATCCAAAACAAATCATATCTTTATTGGCATGTCAATTTGGAAACATACTAAAAGTGATGTGATTCACGAAAAAAGTGTAGGATTACTGAAATATGAAATCTTACATTTGAAACTAAAAATTGAGTGGATAACAACTTTAAGTTTCATTTCAATGCGGAAAAAAGTTACAAAATTGGCTTTCATCACAAGTGTCCTCTTTATTTTGGCAGCTTGCAAAAAAGAAGAGTTAAGTCAAATCCCTATCAAATCCAACCCAAATTTAAATTATTTTGGTTTTACATTGATCGACACTTATTGGGATGATCCCACTGATAAGGAGGAAAAAATTAACTATTTAGACGAGGTAGCCCCATTTTCTAATATAGCGGATATTGTTGTTGTGGATCCAGAAATCCCAATAATTGATAACCTTAAAGCAATGGAACAAAACGGTGTTCTAGCTATAATTCACAGTTCCGAGATTTTTTTCGAGTTAAAGTCTAACGGCGGTGATAGAAGTGGTGCAATTTATGGTCTGCGAGCTGATTATAAAGAAAGATGGGACACATTTGTTTCCGTGAATAATTTAACGGTTAATCATCCACTAATACACTCAATATATCTTGGAGAGGAACCCTATTGGAATGGAATTCCAGAAAACGAATTCGTTCTTGCGTGTGATTATGCAAAATTAACCATGCCCGAGTTGGCCTTATTCCTTGTCGAAGCTCCTTATATTGTCGCCGATATGTATGTTCCATTAACGATAGATTACGTCGGTTTTGACCATTATTTTTTAAGACAACCCTCTGTGAATGAACAATATTTATCTGAATTTAATTCGGTTAAGTCAAAAATGGCGGCGCATCAAAAGATGATTTTAATCCTCGATTCGCATTGGATAAAAAATAATCACGGAAGCGCCGGAATTGCAAAAAAAGATATGGATTTTATTGCGCGCGATTACTATAATATCGCCAATTCAGACACAAATATTGTTGGTATTTTGGGATATTTTTGGCCCAGCGGGTTCGACGATAAAAACTCCGTAGGCGCCAGGCAGATGCCTGAAAATGTGAAAGCGGAATATGAACGAATCGGTAAAATAATTACTGGAAAACCATGAAAAAAAGTTTATTCATCTTCGCTTATTTCATTTTCCAACTAATTAGCTTTGGACAAAAATTTCCTCAATTTGGTAGCATTCATCTAAACTTCGGTACTGTTTTTGTTTATTCTACCAAACAATTGGTCTATGAAAGTCCCGACTTATATAAAAAAAATAATTTATTTGCAGTTCAATTTATTGCAGGCGGTGGACTTTGGAAAGCCAGTTATACACAAGAATCAAAAGGAAGCTTGTTGACCTTTGGAACCTCTATCTTGCTTGGTAAACAAAGCCATTTTCTTGAACACAATTCTTCACTTAATTTTCATTATGGTCAAAGTTTAAAAGGCAATCATGCTGTCTTTATCGGAACACTCTATCGCCCCTATCTTGGGTATCGGTTTCAACCAAAAGATAAACACTTGATACTAAAAATTGGAAGTGGATGGAAAGAAATAATACAACTCGGTGTGGGTTGGCGATTTTGATTCAACAATTTTATGCTACTTATATTTATTGCATAAAAAAAGCCAGCAGACACTAATTTCTACTGGCTTTTTTTTATTTATCAATTGTACTATTTTGAAATCATTGGCATGTATTTCGCCTTGTTGTCCCAAATCACAAACAAGTTAATGGCCAATAAAACGATGGACATACCCACTGTTGGAGGATCTAAAACGGCGTGAAACAAGAAAATTCCTACCACAATCGGAAACAAAACAATGGCACCCAAAGCACGTGTTTTTGGCACCGCAATTAAAATTCCCCCTACAATTTCACCCAAAGCAATCAACGGAAACATCCATCCCGAAGCAGCAAAAGCAAACATCAATCCACCCGCTTCAGCCGACATTGCTGGCATCGGCATAAACATAAAAAACTTATTTAAGCCCGAATTGATCATCATTACTCCAAAAAGGATACTTATCACTAAAACTATTTTATTTTTCATTTTTCTAAAATTATATGTTGCAACAAATATACTAAAAAATTGCATGTTTAAACATCTATTTTTATTTTTTCTTGCTTTTAATCACAAATCACCCTGAATTCATTTACCCAACCCGGCCCTTTCCTAACCCCTCTGCCCTAATTTCCTTATCACTCTGTCCTAAACCCTTCTGTCCTAATTTCCTTATCACTCTGCCCTTAACCCCTCTGCCCTAAACCCCTCAAAACTCAAACTCAAACTCAAACTTTCCCCTTCTGATTCTCCCTCTGTCACTAATTCCCTTATCACTCTACCCTAAACCCCTCTATTCTAATTTTCTTTTCACTCTGCCCTTAACCCTTTCATCCCCTTCATTTTTTGGGCATTCCCCCCAACGAGTTGGGAGTCGCGCTTTCCACTGTAGTTACCATAAGGTTAGTTTCAATCCCCAACGAGTTGGGGATCAACCAACCTTGTGGCAAGCTGCCGTTGCAATCGCTAATGCGAAATTTTCAATTATTTATACCTTCGTTCCACATTAAAAACAATTCATTTAAGTAACTTGAAAAAATAAATTGTACTTTTAAGTGTTAAAACATATGCGCATGAAAAGTGAACTAAGCATACAAAACAAAAAATTGGAATTAATTCAATGGCTTTCGTCCATCGAAGATTCAACCATTATCGAAAAAATAATGGCACTTAGAAAAAAGGAAACTAAAGATTGGTGGAATTCAATTTCGGAAAGAGAAAAATTAGCGATTGACCAAGGAATTAAAGACGCTGAATCAGGCAAAATAAGTCCCCACTCAAATGCGAGAAAAATTTATGAAAAGTGGTTATAAAAACCCGGCTAAGTTGAAACAAAAATAAACCCATCTCAAAAATTTTAATCTTCACACTTTTCCATCTGTAACAAACCCAAACATTCAAAAAAATACAAGTTATCTTTTTCCAAAATAAATTTCAAAAATTAAACTTTCAATAATTATTGAAAGTTTAAAAACTTTTGTATATTTGTTTCATGAAACTATCCGATGCAAAAATGGAATTTGCTCAAACATGGGGCACAATTGGCAGTGCTTGGGGCATTCCACGTTCAATGGCGCAAATTCACGCCTTACTTTTAGCCAATAAAGAAGCCTTGTCCACCGAGGATGTAATGGAAACCTTGCAACTTTCTAGGGGAAATGTCAACAGCAATATCCGCGAACTTATCAATTGGAAATTGGTAAATAAAGTACATAAAATTGGTGAACGCCGCGAATTTTTTACCGCACAAACTGATATTATGGGCATGGCACAAAACATCGTTCAAGAACGTAAAAAACGTGAACTCGAACCGGTTTTGGCATTGTTGGAAGAACTAAAAAAAGCCAATTTAAAAGGTGAAAAAGACGAAGTGGAACACTTTAAAAAATTAGTGAAAGACTTGGATGAATTTATCCTCCAGCTCGACCAACTTTCAGAAATTTGGCTGCGCTTAAAAGATAATTTTTTCTTTAAAAAATTAATTAAATCAATGAGTTAACCAAATTCACTAAATCAGTTGATATGACAACGAAACAGAAAATTATTGCCAGTATTTGGGTGCCTGTAGTGAGTTTGCTTATTATCTCATATTTAATTTCCATTATATTCACAGGAGATTTTCTGGAATCAATTATAAATGTTTTCAATTTTTTTTCATTCGGGGCAATTTTTTGGATACCAACCCTTATTATTTGTCTATTCCTCGAAAACGCACAAATCAAAAATGAAATAAACAATGTTGCAATTCTAAAAATATTCAAGATTGAAGCTCTAATTTGTTCAATACCGATTTGGATTCTAATGCTCACAGCAACCCCTTTGATAGGGATTCTTGTAATTTTCAACTTGATCATAATACTTTGCATCACCGCACGTTGGGGCTACCTTAAATGGCGGAAAATTTGTTAAACCCACAATGTCTTATCCAACGAAACTAATTAAATAGATGATTTTATATGACAACGAAACAAAAAATTATGGCAAGTATTTGGGTACCTCTTGTGAGTATCTATTATCTCATGGTCACCATTGGTCCGCTCTTTATGAATATCCCACCTTTGGGACACATGAATGAATTAAGAAGTCTTAATCATATATTTATCGTTGGTGCAGTACTTTGGATTCCAACGCTGGTGATTTGTCTTGTCTTTGAAAATTACCAACTAAAAAATGACATGGAAAAACCACCCATTTCAAAAATCCTACTAATCGAAGCCGCTATTTGTACGGTCACGATTTGGTCACCTATTATTTACTTGATTCCTTTCAAAGAAGTTGTTATATGTTCAGAAATAGCTATTCTCCTTTCAATTACCGCACGTTGGGGTTTCCTGAAGTGGCGAAAAATTTGTTAGTACCTTGCTGCCAGGTGCTGGGTAGTTAACCTCAGCACTCTCTCTCTTCTGTTGCTGCCTCCATTCTCAAATGGAATTTTTACCACTAATTCATCGACAGTTTCTGGCGAATGGCTCAAAAACTGCCTAAAATTTTAAATCATGCTTACCAATAACAAACTCTTAATCGACCAAAATTGCCCCATGTGCGGTATTTATGCTAATTTTTTTGTGAAATCGGGTTGTGTCGATTCAAGTACCATTGTTTTTTACCAAACCGTGCCTGACGAGGTCTTTAACCAAATCGACAAAAAAAGAGCCACTTCCGAAGTCGCCCTTTATAATGAAAAAACGGGCGAAACTATTTACGGAATTAATTCTTTTATCACCATCCTCGGGCACCGCTATCCGTGGATCAAGCGATTATTTAGCTGGAAAATTCCACTGTTTTTAATCACAAAATTATACCGCTTTATCTCGTTTAATCGGTGGGTTATTTCAGGAAAAGTTCAAAGCACTACACAACGTTCGTGCGAACCGCCCGTGCATTTAGTTTACCGTTGGACCTACCTGATTTTGGCAACCTTAGTGGCAGGATTCACCATGCATCAATTTTCTACCATCCTCTACGCCTCCTTTGGAGAATCGCCTTTATTTTGGCAAGAATATGCGGTATGTTTTGGGCAATTAATCTGGCAATTTTTAGCCTTGTCCCTCATTTCTACCAAAAAAAGACTGAATTATTTGGGTAATATGAGCACCGTGTCAATCATTGGCTCATTACTGCTTATTCCGCTGATTGTTCTCGCCAAATTTATTGAGTTAAACACCTTGTTTATTCTAATTTATTTTGGATTCGTAGTAGGATGGATGTTCTTACTCCATCTAAAACGCTGCGCTTCGCTAAAACTACCCTTCATCACATCCATCTCTTGGATTCTTTATAGAACCATCGTATTAATCATTTTACTCATCAACCTAAAATCTATTTTATGAAAATTTTATTGGCCGGTGGCTCCGGATTTTTAGGACAATTATTGTCCACCTATTTCCTTGAACAAGGCGATGAACTAAAAATTTTATCCAGAACTCCAAAACGCCCCAATGAAATTTTTTGGGATGCCCGCCAACTTGGTGATTGGATTTCAGAAATTGAGTGGGCCGACGCTGTGATTAACCTCACCGGTAAAAGTGTCGATTGTCGGTACACTGAAAAAAATAGACAACTCATTTTAAATTCACGCATTGAAAGCACCGCCATTTTAGCAAAGGCCATTGCAAAGGCAGACAATCCTCCTGAAATTTGGATTAATTCATCTAGCGCCACCATTTATGTTCATTCCGAATCGCAACAAATGACCGAAGATGAAGGAATTATTGGCGACGATTTTTCCATGAACATCTGCAAAAAATGGGAAGAAGAATTTTTTAAAATCGACTTAAACACCACCCGTCGAGTGGCACTACGCACCTCGATTGTTTTAGGAAAAAAAGGCGGAGCTTATCCAAAATTAAAAACCCTTACCCGTTTATTTTTAGGCGGTAAACAAGGAAATGGTCGCCAATTTATTAGTTGGATTCACGCGCATGATTTTTGCAGATCCATTCATTTTATTCTAAATCACCCTGAAATTGTTGGCCCCATAAATTTGGTGGCGCCCAACCCTGAAACCAACAAAAATTTTATGTCCGAATTGCGCAAATCCCTTAAGCGACCCTTTGGAATTGGGCAACCTATTTGGCTCTTAGAAGTTGGTGCTGTAATCGTTAAAACCGAAACCGAATTATTGCTTAAAAGTCGCAACGTAGCCCCCGAACGGCTCTTAGAAAAAGGATTTGAATTTTTATATCCTACCTTATCTGGCGCGCTGAATCAATTATCTAAGTAGAAATTAAAAACCGAGATGGCTGTGCTAAACCATCTCGGCTTTCTGTTAATTGAATTACGCATTTTAGAATTTACCAAACCTACAATTATAACCCAAAATTGCACGAAAGTCCAAAACAACGGTAAAACTCTGGGGTAAAATTACCGCATCCAATTGGTTAAAAAAACAGTAGTTAAACGGAGGAAAGTACTTTTTTTCTCCGCTTTTCCACCTAGGTTTGGGGGTTTGGGTAGTTTTTTGAGTGTAAACGTAAATGCTCGATTCAATACGATACTAATTTGTTTGGCTTGCCAAACAACCCTAAATGTAAGTTCATTTACCAAAATTTGTCTTCATTTTTAAAACGTTCTTATTCTTAATAATCTACCTTAATATTTAAAAACCCAAAGATCAATTAAAGCTTATTTCATATTAATTTCAAGTTTTTTTGCTTATCTAAAATAAATTTCACAGTTTAGAGTTATACTAAAACCAAACTACCCATTCCCTACTCGTAGTTTACATGTAATGCAACTAAAATTGTTTCAAACAAAATTGAAGCTAAAAATTTTGATTTTGTTAAGCAAAAAATTAAAAAAATAAGAGAGACACTGCAATGTCCCTCTCATAGCCACAACCAATCATTTTTGCAGATTTGTTGGCTTGTGCACCATTACATCCGTAGGATGCTGAAAATGCGTTTGTAAAGGTAGGAAAATTAAGAGTAGGCGGAAATTAATTTATATTGAAATGAAATCAATTGAAAAATTTAGTACGAGAAGAATAACGTTTTCTGAATCTTCTATTGTAAAAGGAGGAGATAGAATCAAAGGTGATACTCCAGGGACAGGACAGGATGTAACTGTGACAAGAGATGGTCAAGTTGTAAAATTCATAACTGGCGCAGGAATGTTTGATGGTGTTGATAGAGACTAACCTCTAAAGTTGGCGCACAGTGTTTACCCTGTGCGCCTTTTAACTTATTAATTTGATGAAAACTGTATTCTTATTTTTTTTAATTTTATTTTCGCTTTATTCTTCATCACAAGATAGAGCGCAAGCATACTTCTCACTTATTCATAAAGCCGAAAAAAAAATAATTGATCGAGATTTAGACTCCG
>JADZFJ010000453.1 GCA_020849935.1 Crocinitomix sp.
AAGCTATTTATTTCAACCGTTGTGCGGCAAGGTTGATTGTCTTTAAAATATTCGGCGTACACTCGGTTATAAACATGAAAATCGCGTTTCATATTGACCAAAAACACCGTGACATCTACCAATTGATCCCAAGATGAGCCTGAAGCTTCTAAAATTAATTTTACGTTATCGAAAACCGAACGACATTGCGCTTCAAAATCAAACTGCTTAAAATTGCCGTTGTGATCTAATTCCAACCCAGGCACTTCAGAATCATTGGCATTCGATCCAGCTACTCTTGGACCAACGCCCGACAAAAACAAGAGGTTTCCAACTCTTCTTGCATGTGGATACAATCCTACTGGTTTTGGTGCTTTCGACGTACTAATTTTTTCAGACATACTTGAAATTTCATACAAATATACCTATTTGAATGACGTATAAAACAGGTTCGTTATTTTTTCAAATGCATTTTCGAATTTATTCCTTAAAATATTCATTAGAAAATCGATCATTTACATTCAATGAATATCTTTGCCTCCTATGCGATCGAAAAATTTAATTTGTGCAATCTTGGGTTTTCTTACGCTGTTGCTTGCGGCTTATTTTGGCGCCAGTATTTATAATGCCCAAGCCACCCATCTCATTCAACATTTGGAGGAAATAGAAAATGTCCAACATTATGCAATCGACCTGGTTCCTTATTTAAATTATCAAGCAGCTGTTTTTACATTGCCGTTTTTATTAATCACTTTTTTTCTAGAAATCTATATTCGATTAAAAAGCCAAATCAAACAAGTTAAAAATATCGCATTAGGATTAATTGTTGCCTTATTAATTGTGATTGTGATCGCAATTTTAACACTACTAAATCCCACTCATTACGATTTCAGTAAATGGGGTTATGTTTGGCTAACGATCAGTATCTTGGTGGTGGCGGGAAATTTAATCTCTGTTTTTGTCAAAGGAAATAAGCCTCAATAAAAAATTATTTTAACAAAAAATTAACTAAAAATCATCGTTTAAATCGTTGATAGCTAATTACATATAAAATTGGCATACGAATTGCAATTTTCATAATATGTTTAATTAAAAAATAACTATTATGATCGCAAAAAAAAATCCAAAAGTAGACCTCGAGAAAAAGAGGTTTGCTTTTTTTCAAATTGGACTGATAATTTCAGGGTCAATTTGTCTCGCCGCTTTTGAATATGTTTCTGTCGAAGAACATCAAAGAATGGCACAGTTAATGGAACCGGATCACGGAGGAATAATAATTGACATTCCACCGTCTGAGGCGGTGGTGATTCAAGAACCCCAGAAACAAAATCAAACCTTGGTGAATTATGTCGATGAATTAAGGGTAGTAAAATCGTTGGTTACACAAACAACATTTAATCCCGAAGCAAAACATACTAACCAAATTACGGTGGTAGATAATGGTTCGGATGGAGACATTGATTATACAATCATTCCAGAAGAGGATATTGTTGAATTCCCAGATGTTGATCCTAGTTATTATGGTGGACAGGTAGAAATGGCTAAATTCATCAATAAAAACATCAAAATGCCAACTGACTTAGACATCACAGATCAAGGAACTATTTACATTTCATTTGTCGTAAATTTAGATGGGAGTATTGAGTTTGTGAAAATTTTGAGAGGAATTTCTCCTGAATTGGATCGTGCAGCTTTAAAAGTAGTGGCCGCCATGCCGAAATGGAAACCGGGTGAAAGCGGAGGTTATCCTGTAAGATCCCGTTTAACATTGCCGATTGCAATAACGCATTAATCAAAAATGAGTCATTTGAATGCCATCTACTTTTTGTGGATGGCATTTTTTTTTGAACATCGCTAACCAACCTTTTTTTTACTATATACGTTAAGTGTAGTTACAAAGCTTTTTGATTTGAATAAAGCTTATAATTAAACTACCTATGACCGATTTAAAAAGAATTTTACTTTTAATCACCATTTTCTTATCCGCCTACGGTTTTTCTCAAGATGATCAATCTGAGGTTAATCGGAACATTGCAACGGTCTCAGGAAATTTTTGTGTGATTTTAGACAATTCAAAACCTGTTCAAGCATATTATGTGGCAGATGCTAGTGATTTAAATTGGCAAAATACCGAACAAGCAACAAAACTTTGTGGATTCTATTCCAATAATTTGGTCATGTATGAAGCTGATTTTGCCAACAAAAAATTATACATTCACCTGTATTTAGAACGAACTAATGGCTCAAAAGACATTTCATGGTGGAATGCCTACTTAAACAGCCTTTGTCAATAAAACCCAAAATTTATTTTATCATGACTTCAAAACTTTTCCTTGCAAGCCTTCTATTAACCTTTGGCCTAGTTAATTCACCTTCTTTTGGACAAATTGAAGGAGGAAATGCATATCTTATTGGTGATTATATCAACATTGCCATCGATGACACTTTGGGGAAAGAAGGCACAGCTCCAGGCGCTGGTTTTCACAATCGCACAATAGGTGGTATTAACAGATGTGGTTTGGTCGCCGATCCTGCTTATTCCGACTGGGATTCTCTTTCTTTTGATGGTGATTTTTACATTCCAGGTTCTCCTGAAAATGGTTGGGGAATAGAAATTGATACGATCAATTATGGCAATAATCACAATATTTATCAAATTCCACGCGATCCACTCCACCCTATTTCTCACTCAGTGGACGGGGATTGTATCACCGTTGAATGGCAGGGTTCTGTTGAGGGTGTGGTAATTAATATCAAATATCATTTACAGAAAACAGCGCTCTATTATACTACCGAAGTAACTTTATATAATACAACAGACGATGACTTAACAGATGTGTATTATTATCGAAATTTTGATCCAGACAATAATGCTAATATTAGCGCTGAATATTTCACAACAAATACCATCGAGTCCCAAGGAAGCTTGACATGCAACAAAGCTTTGGTGAGTGCTACCAATGGTAATCCCCATGATTCTTATATTGGTCTAGGTGCAATTGGAGAGAATTTCCGTGTCACCCATGGAGGTTTTTTCAATCGATATGGGTCAGATATTTGGAATGGTGAAGGAGGTTTAGAAAATACCCTTGGTGTTAGTGAAACTGCGGACAAGGCAATATCATTGGCCTATAAAACAGATATAGGAGCCGGCGATTCGGTCAACTTTACATACGCCATTGTTATTGGATCTGACCAAGTTGAAAATGCCCTGATTGATTTCTATTATTTAACCTATGAAACCTCCGATGAAACTGGAGGTGAATTAATGAATCCTTGCTATCCTGCGCTAGATACAGTAGAGAGTTGTCCAAACAATGCAGTAATTTTAACGGCAAATGGACCAAGCGTAGATGATTATGTATGGGTGTGGTCGGCTGATCCGATTGATCCAGGGATGGAATTGGTTGGTTCGTCAGTCAGTGTGAACCCCGTCGAAACAACGGTGTACACTGCCGAAGGGAGTCCAATTTCTGGTTGTTTATCTGGCGTTATTTCAAAATCAATTGTTGTTGAAGTGGTCGATGGCCCATGGATTGGAATCACCGACCCAGGTTTAATCTGCGAGGAATTCGATCTCACAACCCTAGTTTTTGAAGACCTCTATGATATTGATGGAACGGTTAGTTATTTCTTTTCTGAAATGCCAGATAGTGCCGATCAAACATCACCCATTTTTGCAGGACCAATGATGGACTTTGATGATGAAGTTTGGTTAATGAT
>JADZFJ010000454.1 GCA_020849935.1 Crocinitomix sp.
ATTGATAAAACTGGTTATTGGAAAATAATTTCCAAATAAATCCGTTCAATTTAAACACAGTTTAATTAGTTTAGGATGAAACAGGTTTACAATTTTTTATTTTTTATTTCAATAATCCTATTGAGTTATAGTACAACCAATGAACCCCAAAAAACCATCGCTAAGTCCACATCAATTAATAGATTGGACATTAATAAAACCGAGGAAAGTGGAAACGAATTCCCCGTTTCACAAGATTCTTTGATTTCACAATTGCCAAGGATGCAAACGACACATTTAGATTGTGCTGCTGATGTGTATTGGAAAATAATTAAACGAGGAAAAGCATCAATCGTTCCTTTAATTGAAAGTTTGACAGACACCACAGAAACAACCATTTATGATCCTTGCAAAAATGGTCGGCTTACAATTGGCGAAGTTGCTTATTTTGCCCTTGAAGAAATCGCTGAATTTCCAGCTTTTGCGGTAACTCACATTCAATTTGATTATTTTAATGGTGATTGTTGGAGTTTCTTTGAGTATTTTTTTGATCATTCCAACAAGCATGACTATCAGAAAAAGGTTTGGACATTTTATCAAAACAACCAATTTATCTATTCGAAATTCAAAAAATCGGAATTAACAGAATGTCATTTACAGTATGAAATTGAGGGGAAATATAAATGGCAAAAGAGGTAATTTAAACAAAGATTAGTTTGCCCGCTTGTAGCGACATAAAGCACTGTCAAAATTAAACCCAACTGTGTTTACCCTCCCCAAAAAATTAGTGTGATCGAACGCAGCTTTGCGAAAATGTGGTTTCGATCTCCAAGCATTTGGGTTCAACCTCCAAAGCGCGAGTGGAGATTTTTTGTGTGGCTTTGCTCCAGTTTTAACTCTTGACTGAATTGTTATTTGTGCGCTAATTAATAGTAACCACACGAAAGGATCAGCTTCGCTGAACTTCGTTTGACTTCGTCGAATTTCATTTCGTGCGGCAGCGCGGCGAAAATATGGTTAAGAGAATCAACATAAAGGACTGTTTAGTTACAAATTTTGATAAAAAAAGCGTGCGTTAGGGATAAAAGTGGAAAGCCCACAGTCCCCAATTTAATTGGGGACGAGGACTTGGAACGGCTAGCCCGCCCCGACGATCCCGACGATTCAGACATTTCGGTCTGAATGTCGGGATGTCGGGGAACGCCCAAAACTTTAACAGGATAGGTATGAACGGTTTGATGTTTTGCTTGGTTGATTTTTGAAAAAAGGTTTTTTTGGGTGGGAACTTTGCTGAACAAATGATTGGATTAGGCGTTTTATAATGTACTTTTGTACCGTATTTAAGAGACAATGATTCACAAACCAACGAAACGACCGCTGATAATTTCTGGCCCTTGTAGTGCCGAAACGCCCGACCAACTTTTGAAAACTACATTGGAGTTAAAGGCGACGGGAAAGGTGGATATTTTGCGTGCCGGGATTTGGAAACCTCGTACCCGCCCAAATTCGTTTGAAGGGGTTGGGGAGATTGGTTTAAAATGGTTAATTGATGCCGGCTTGGAGACTGGCCTACCTGTAATTACGGAGGTTGCCAATGCGAAACATGTGGAAGCAGCACTTAAAGCTGGTTTTACAAAATTGTGGATTGGCGCCCGCACCACCGTGAACCCTTTTACGGTGCAAGAAATTGCGGATGCTTTGCGTGGTACTGGAATTGAAATTTTGGTGAAAAATCCGATTAACCCGGACTTAAATTTATGGATTGGGGCTATTGAACGGCTTAAAAATGCTGGACTTGAACATGTGGATGCGATTCATAGAGGTTTTTCGTCAGTGGAAAGCAAAACGTACCGCAATGCGCCGATGTGGGAAATTCCGTTGGCGTTAAAACAAGAATTTCCGGGGATTGTATTGATTTGCGACCCGAGCCACATTACGGGTAAACGGGATTTATTGCAACAAGTGGCGCAAAAAGCGATGGATTTAATTTACGACGGCTTGATGTTGGAAGCGCATATTGACCCCGCCAACGCTTGGAGCGACGCCGAACAACAGGTGACTCCGAAAAATTTAGCTGTTTTATTGAATTCCCTGATTTTACGCTCGGAACATTCGGAAAATGTTGAACTAAATTCGGAACTGGCTCTTTTACGACAAAAAATTGATTTGATTGACGAAGAAATTACCGCCTTATTTGCCAAACGAATGGGGGTTATTGAACATGTTGGTCGGTATAAACGCGACCACCACATTACGATTTTGCAGCCCAACCGCTGGCGCGAAATTCAAAAGAAACAGCTTGAAAACGGTCAGAAAAACGGCCTTTCGGCGAAGTTTATCGTGAAATATTTAGAGGCTTTACACCAAGAATCGATTCGCCACCAAACGGCGATTATGAATAAATAATGGATATTTTTATACCTCATACAACCCTGATTGACAAGGTGGTAATTCCTGCGTCAAAGAGTTATGCCCAGCGCGCCATTTTAGCCGCCTCGCTTTGCGAAGATGCCAGTTTTTTGACTACTTGTGGCGAGAGCGACGATGTGAATCATGTAAAAGGCATAGCGCGTTGTTTTGGTGCCGAATTGACCACTGAAGGTCCTATTCTTTTAATGAAAGGGAGGATTAATGCGCCAACTCCGAATTTATTTGTGGGGGAATCAGGCTTAGGCATTCGGCTAGCGGTGCCGTTGGCTGGGGTGTTGATGGAACAGGTTACCATAAACGGACACGGAAGTATTTTAAAACGCCCGATGCGAGAATTTAACCAATTTTTGCCTCAGATGGGGTTGAATTATACGGATTCGGATGGTTATTTGCCTTTGTCATTAAACGGAAAAGCCAGGGGGGGGGAAATTGAATTGGATGGGAGTTTGAGTTCGCAATACCTTTCTGGGTTATTGATGGCCTTGCCTTTGTTGAAAGAGGATTCGGTGATTGTGGTGAATAAGTTGACAAGTAAACCTTATATAGACATTACCTTG
>JADZFJ010000455.1 GCA_020849935.1 Crocinitomix sp.
CGTATTTTCCAGAAATATTATCAAACATTTCCTCAACTTCTTCCTTTTTACTGGTGTTTGCGTTGTTATATGGTTTTACTTTTGTACCCAAAATATATGAATTAAATAATAGTTTATAGTCCTAACGCCTCGCTCATTAATTGCTCTTTATCAACAGAAATAACGCCGATTTTTTCACAAACCAAACCGCCTGCCAAATTTGCAATTTCCGCTACTAGTTTAGCTGATAATCCACAAGCTAAACACAAAGTTGCCACGCTTATTACCGTATCTCCTGCCCCCGAAACATCTGCAATCACGCGTAAATGCGCTGGTATAAAATGATTTTCTTCTCCTTCATTAATATATACACCCAATTCAGAGAGTGTTATAAAAGTAAATGTCGGATTTAATCGTTCTTTCAAAATCGAGACAGCATCTAAAAATGCGGTTCGATCATTCATTTCAAAATTTAATCCCACCCCTTCTTTTAACTCCTTTAAATTAGGCTTAAATAAGGTAACATTGTAATAGGCAAAAAAGTTCTCCTTTTTCGGGTCGACTGTGGTAATAATTTCATGTTCATTCGCAAAATCAATCAATGTACGAATCACATTTTCTGTCAATACCCCTTTATTATAATCTTCAAAAATAATTGCATCTACCTTTTCTGTTAAGGCAATGGTTTGAATTCGTTGAATGAGTTCATTCTGTGTGGCCGTTAAAATTGGATTGGTTCGTTCACTATCTAAACGTAACAATTGCTGATTATTTCCAATTACTCGTGTTTTAACAGTTGTCATTCGTTCGGCATCTACCACAATTCCTTGGGCAGAAAGCGCACTGTCTAAGAGTAAGGAATGAAATAATTTCCCGTCTTCATCATCGCCAATCACCGAACAAATAAAAGGCGTTGCTCCCAATGCTTTAATATTCAAAGCCACATTTGCTGCTCCTCCCAACCGATGTTCTTTCGATTTAAATTGAACAATTGGAACAGGTGCTTCTGGCGAAATTCTTGACACAGACCCATTGAGGTAGGTATCAATCATCACATCCCCAACAATAATAATTTTTTTACTGTTGAACGCGTCGAAGGTATTTTTTAAATCAATCATTATTTTAGCAGCTCTAATGCAGTTTTGATGCGGGCAATTGCTTTTCTTAATTGCTCTTCAGAAGTTGCGTAGGACAATCGGATACAATTTGGATCGCCAAAAGCTTCCCCAGAAACCAAGGCCACCAAGGCTTCATCTAATAAGTACATCGATAATTCGGTGGCATTATTTACCGTACGTCCATTTGCAGACTTTCCGAAAAAACTAGAAACATCTGGAAAAACATAAAAAGCTCCAGTTGGTAAATTTGTTTTTAATCCATCAATTTCTCGCAATAAACCAACCACCAAATCCCGTCTTTTTTCAAATGCATCTACCATAAAACGAATGGTCGATGGGTCGGCCTCAACCGCCTTTTTAGTCGCTCTTTGACTAATTGACCCAGTGCCAGAGGTATATTGTCCTTGAATTTTAGTACAAGCATTTGCAATTGCAAGTGGAGCACCAATATAGCCAACTCGCCAACCAGTCATTGCAAAAGCTTTCGATACCCCATTCACCGTAATTGTCTTATCATAAACCCCTGGAAAAGTGGCAAAGCTTTTATTTTTATCGCCGAACACAATGTGTTCGTAAATTTCATCCGCAATCACATAAAAATTGTCCGTTTTTGCCACCACCCTGGCCAAGTCAGCCAATTCAGCTTCCGTATAAACCGATCCTGTCGGGTTACACGGATTGCTAAAAATCATCAATTTAGATTTTGGTGTTAAGGCAGCTTCCAATTGAGCACCCGTAATTTTAAAATCACTTTCAAGGCTTGCTTTTATTACTACCGGAATTCCACCTGCCATGCGCACTTGTTCAATATATGAAACCCAATACGGTGCAGGAATAATCACTTCATCTCCTGGATTCACCAAACTCAAAATCACATTAATCAAACTTTGTTTAGCGCCGGTTGATACCACAATTTGCGCCGCAGAATAAGTTAAATTATTGTCGCGTTTAAATTTTCCAGCAATCGACTCTCTCAAATCGAGGTAACCTTGAACAGGCATGTACTTCGAAAAATTATCATCAATCCCTTGCTTGGCGGCCTCTTTAATAAAATCGGGGGTATTAAAATCGGGCTCACCCAGACTCAAAGAAATAATATCTTTCCCTTGTAAGATGAGTTCGCGGCTTCTCGAAGCCATGGCTAAAGTTTCTGATTCTGCAAGGTTATTCACCCTTTCTGAAATTTGGATCATCAATCAAAATTATTTAAATCACAAATTTAAAATTATTTATCGGATCAAGCTGTTCCTTTGCCCGAAAGTTCTTAAGTAAACTTAAAAAGACATCCCGCTTTTTTCATACGGATAGGCATTAAAAGTACCCGTTGCAGTTGCCACTAAATCACCCGACCCTGCTTGGAATATTTTTCCTTCTGCTACAATAATCCGTTTTCCTTTCGAAATCACCCGGCCTTCACCAATCAAAACATCCCCAACGCGCACAGGCGAAATAAAATTAATCTTAAACTCAACTGTCGAAACTAAACAGGCATTTTCCGAAGAAACGTACAAGGCAGCCAATCCCAACACGGCGTCCATATAACCGGCAATTATTCCACCATGCGCAGTGGTCGGGGTCGCCAAATGCATGGGTTTAATTTTCAACGAATAAGCAATTCCATCCGCTTCAAACTTCGTCAATTCCATGCCATTATACGCC
>JADZFJ010000456.1 GCA_020849935.1 Crocinitomix sp.
CAAGGTAATAAACCACCAGGTAAGCCAAAATGGAGGAGTGATAATCACTTTTATTTCACGGATCAGCGACCATTCGTTGTTCTTACTAATCGAACGCACCTGAAAGGTATATTCGCCAGGTTGTAAGAAGGAATACGTTGCATAATTTGAATTTGAACGAGGCGACCATGCTTCATCCGCACCAATCAAACGGTATTCATATTGTACCGACGATGGATCTTTTAAGTTGATCCCAATAAAATCAAAAGTAAGGTGGTTTTTATTGTAGGGCAGCTCAATATATTTTGGCACATCTAACGACGAATCCATTTCTACTTTGTAGTCCGAATAATCAAATGTTTCCATGAATAAACGGATTCCTGTTAATTGCAATTTCGGCGATGCATATTGAAATAAAGTTCCTTTCAGCGATGGATCGATTCTGGCCAATCCACTGGCAGTACCTACCCAAATTTGCTGTGCTTGGTCTTCGAAAATTGCATTAATATTGCCTTCTTCATCGATCAATCCTTCTGAATTTCCGTAGTTGAAAATTTTAAAACCAATCCCATTTGCTTGATCTTCAACAACATGATAAACACCTTTCATGGTGGATACCCATATACTTCCATCTTTACTGGTAATTAATCCTAAGACATTTTTAGAACGGTAATCATTTCTGTCTAGCTCAAAATAAACGATTTGATTATTTGCCCGCATGACATAGAGCCCGTTTTCTGTACCTATCCATAAATTTTTCTTCGTATCAGCAGTAAGGGTGTTGACTTTTATATCAGGGAATGCTATTTTTTCTTTGGTTAAAAAATTACCCGAACGCTCAAATCGAAATAGTCCATTGGAGGCGGCGCAATAAACATCATCTTCATAAACATAAAGTTTGTTGATATTAATTTGTTCCAAATGTGTATATCCAGTATCGTTGTGAACAATATACAATCCTTCATCTCCACCCAACAAAACAGTCGATGCATCAACGCGCACAATTGTTCTAATTTTTGGGTTAATCGCCGACAAGGGATGTTCAATTGCCTGATGATTTTCATCTAAAATGGTAAGACCTCTTGAAGTTCCAAGCCAGGTTTGGTTTTTACGTTGATCGTACATAATCGACCAAACGGTTTTATCAACGACAGCATTATTTAGTTCAGAAAAATAGTTAAATTTTTTCGGATCTAAATTTGAAATTCCAGCATCATACGTGCCTAGCAAAAAATGATTTTTTTCGTCTTCGGCAATGGATAAAATTAAATTACTCGCCAAACTATCTTGTGTGGTGTAAGAAACGACTGCGGTACCAGTAAATTTTAAGAGCCCATTTCCATCGGTGCCCATCCAAATATTTCCTTCGTCGTCTTTAAATAGACACTCTAAACCGCTTTCCATCAATCCATTTTTTGAATTAAAAAAGAGAGTTTCTTGATCGGAGATTAAAAAGGCCCCAGCATTGGTTGAAATTCCGAAGATAGATTCATCGTAAAAAGTCATGGACAAGGCGGTGGAAAAGGGCAATGGGTACATTTTCTTTTGATGGCTCGAAAGGTTGTACGAAAACAAACCAACTTCTCTGGAGGTGATATATAAATTATCTCCATAAAGCGAAATATTCCGGATATTTAATTCTGTAATTCCAGCGATGGTGATTGGCGAAAATCCCTTTTTTTGCCAACTATATAACCCTTCTTTGCTGCCACATAAAAGAATCGAATCTTTGTAATTCACTAACGATCGAACGTAATACTTTTCAGTAGTAGCATTCCCCAATTCGATAAATTTATTTCCTTGTAAGGTGATTAGCCCCGTATTTGTACCAAAATAAATCTCCCCTTGAAATTCGGCAATTGTATTAATTCGATATTCGTTTTCGAAAAAGTAAGGTTTAAATGTTTGGTTTTCTAATTTGGCTACTCCACTGGCCGTTGCCACCCACAGTACACCTGAATTTGTTAAAAAAAGACTACTGATATTATTGTCTGGGAGTCCGTTATCAATCGAATAATTTACGAATTCAATTCCATTGTAGCGACTTAATCCAGAAGCCGTTCCAATCCACAAATACCCTGATTTATCTTGACAAATTGCACGAACTTGAGACTGAGCAAGTCCGTCTTTGACGGTATAGCCCGTAAAGTTATAATGTTGCGAAAAAACAATTTGCGCAAAAAGGGTAAAAGCGATAAAAAGCTTTAATCTCACCAGTTAGAGTGATTTTAATGTTTTCACAAAACTCGCCACGCGATTTCTCGCAACGGATAAAAGTTTACCATTTTTTAAGATCGCAAAGTGACCATCTTCGTTGAGGTATTCCTTCAAAAAATTCATGTTGACAATGTGTGATTTATGGATCCGATAAAAAATAGTTGGATTTAAGATTCCTTCGTAAATTTTTAACGTGCGGGTATCCAAATAGCGCGTTCCATCACTAAAATAAAGAATCGTGCAATTGCCAGACGCCTCTAAATACATGATATCATTAATGTCAATGAGTTTGATGCCTTTGGTGTGACTAATCGCCACTTTTGATCCGTATCCTTGCGATTCCATCGAAGAGGATAAGTTTTTAATGGATTCAAAATAGGTATCAAAATTTTCAGGATTGTCAGAAAAGGTAGATTTAGCTTCTTGAATTTTCTCCACCGCGCGAATCAAATCATCAATGTCCACTGGTTTTAAAACATAATGAATCGCATTGGCGTTAAATGCACGCAAAGCATAATCTTTAAAGGCCGTGACAAAGACCACCAAAAAATTTCGGTTTTCAATACTGTCTAAAAGATCAAATCCTTCCGATCCGCTGGGCATTCGGATATCCAAAAACACCACATCGGGGTTTAATTCTTCGATTTTTTCTTTGGCAGTCACAATATTTCCTGCCTGTGCAATCACTTCGACATCTTCACAATACTCATTTAATAGCATTGTCAAATTTTTTCTTGCCAAATCTTCGTCGTCAACTACTATTGCTCTTAATTTCATTTTAACTGTTTTCGTGCGCCTTTATTCTTTTCAAATTCCTCAATTTATCGTCAGTCATTTGGAAAGAATGTAATTTTTTCATGGTTTAAATGCACAATTTACACAAATTCATTTAGTGTCAAGAGTTCATTTGAAGATAAAAATACAAATATCCTTTAATTCCATTCAATCTAATTTTGATACATTTTAATAAAAAGATACAACTCTACGACTTTTAATCTTAAGTTAATATAAATTAAACAAGTAACTTACCCTTGAAAAACAACGAATAATTACGCTTATGAAAAAAGAATTACACACTATTTCCGTTAAAATTTGGATTTTTAACGATAATGGAAATTAAAAAAGGGGGCTAAAATTAGGGGAATTATGTACTTAAGTGAGGTACGCCCAAATAGGTTCTTTTAAAACTTAGATAAAAGCGCTCCAAAAATCTAGGAGCGCTTTTGCATTTCTATCCAAAAGTTAATTAATCTCTGCCTTATAGAAAGGCCCCTGAATTTTAACATGCGCTCCCTTTTAAGCAAAATAGAATGTGATGCCCGCAGCTAAAAACAACGCGAGGCAACCTAAAATAAGGGTAGTTTTACTATCCATAGATTTTCTTTTTTTGTTACTATTTAAAATGTCAGGACATTCCTGAGCATTAAACAAGACGGTCCATTTTAAAAAAAGCTCCCAGTGATTTCTTATTTTTATTAACAATTTGAAAAGTTCCATTTCTATGAAGATTTCTTCTTTTGTGATGGTTATATAATTATTACTTGTAATAAATGGCTCAAATAAAAAATAGAGTAGACAGAATCAATTTTTTTAATATATTTATTTTCAATTATTTACAAAGGTATTTGTCTCAATATGACGTACCGTTGTAATTGCAATTTTGGGAAAAATATAATTGAACTAATCTTTGTGAAAAAAATATATATGAGCGCTTTCAGAGTAAAATATTTCAAAACAGGTAAACCAAAAGGTGCCAGAGGATTCTTGTGCATTAATAGTAGAACGTATGAGGACGTTTTGTTTACCCAAACCATCAACAATTTGTGCATGCCCAATTATGACATGGAATATTGGTATGCAATGTTGAATGAGCACATTTTTATTAAAAGAATAAGAGCAAATTCTTCAATATGCATTTATGAAGTTCAACTATTCGATATGTCCCAGCGCACAAAATTCCTGGTGGAGTATCAAGTCGAAATCGAATGTGTGGAAAATGATGGCTGTGGAGATATACTTGAGCAAGAGCAAGAACTAATCCCCATTGAGCAAAGGAAACCAGCAATTCCAATAAAGAGTGAATGGCCAACTGAATGGTATTCAAAAGAGCCAAGAGCTGTAAGACTCTTCCTGTTTTGGCTTAACGAAGCTGGAAGTCTGGAAAAATTAAAGAAAACAATGCCTGAAACTATGTCTAAGGCTACATATTATCGCAATTTAAAACTCTGCAGAGAAAAGGGCTTTATAAAGGGTAATAAAATGGTGAAAAGGATATTTATTAATAAACTTGACTAAAACAAAAGCGCCTCCAAAATCTGGAGGCGCTTTCTTCATGTTTTTTACAAGCTAAAACTTAAGTACTTAATTCCCCTAACTTAGCCCCCTTTTCATTTGTAATTATTTTTTCTATCCTACTTTTTTAAATCCACCACTTGCTGGGGCGCCTTCTTTTTTCTCTTCGCCAGATTTAACTGGATCTGAAATTGGTTTTGCAGGTTGGTAAAGAATCGTGTAACTTTTTGTCGCTATTAACTCGCCATTTTTACCCGTTAAACGAATCGAATTTGCGCCTTCGGTTAAGGTGAGCGTAGCCACCACATTTCCAGTTGCCGGATCAAATGTAAAATTAGTGATCACAGTCCCGTTCACATTTAACGTAATTCCTTCTTTGTTTGGCACATTTAAAACATTCACTTTAAAAAGAAAGGTTGGTTTTGTTACCGTATCATTTGTGCCAATTGGATTGACATTTTTAATGACTGGTTTTTTAATTGCACCAACCTGTCCACCATTGTCTGTTCCTCCAGAATTTTGCCCTGGATCAACTTTTTGTAATGGTTTTTTGTACGTGATGATATAACTTACCATTGCTTTTTTGTCAGCATTTCGAGCTTCTAATTTTATGCTGTTGGCTCCTTCAACTAATTGAAGCGCACATGAAATTTCTTTCGTTGCAGCATTGTAAGTGAAATTTGAAATGGACATATTATTCATTGATAAGCTCAAATCAGCTTTACCGGCAATATTTGTCACACGTGCTTTTAAAAAGAAACTAGCTTCAGTTACAGTAGCTGCTTCTGAATTTGGGCTAATTCGTGTGATTTCTGGAGTCAAGGTAACCCCCACTTTATCACCATTGTCCACACCACCTGAATTTTGAGCAGGCGCTTTTTCGTAAGTGACGTAATACGTGTACTGAGCAGTTTGACCATTGTTAGCAGACACCTTAATCACGTTTACACCAACATTCAAAGTAATGTTTGCTGATAACAATTTTGTTGCAGGCACATACGTGTGTGATGTCATAGGAATGCCATTCACCGTAATTTGAACATTGTCTTTAGAAATAATGTTCGACACAGAAGCTTTGAAACTTAAGGTTTCTGAATTAACTGTCACTTTTGCAGAAACAGGCATGATAGGTGTGATAACTGGTGCATCTTGTGCTTTTGTTCCACTACCATCTGAACCGCCATCTGTCCCATCACCTTTTAGGCCATCTGGTGCAGGTGTGTAAGTGACAATATAAGTTACTGTTTCGGTGCTACATTCGTTTTTCAACGTGAATTTAACAACGTTAGTTCCTACTTTTAGGGTGATATTTGGTAAAGTAACCTTGCCCGCATTATAAGTAGCCACCGCACCAATTCCATTTACAAGCGCAGTTACGTTTGATCCATCTTTTAAATTTTTAGTGTTAAATACAATGGTGTATGGCGTTGATACCGCACTTGCTTTAAGTGCATTTGGAGTAACCAAGGTATAGGTAACTGGTACGCAAGGATCAGGTGCTGCAGCTCGGTTGTAAAGAACTTTATAGTTCACTGTTGCCGTTCCACAAGCATTTGTTAAGGTGACAACAATTGAATTGGTTGGAACAGACAAATAAGGAGCTTCGATCGTTACAACGCCGCCTGCATAAGTAAATGGTTTAACAATTCCATTAATCTTTACAGTGATTTGTTCTTTCGTCACATTTTCAACGCTCAAGGTAATGCGGTACATATCCCCGTCAACAGTTACATCGGTTTCTGTTGGAACGATTAATCTGTATTTTGGAGCGGCACATGGTGCATTGTGAACCACCGTCACACCAGCCGAAACACGTTCGCATCCGTTTACAATAATTTCAATTGCGTTGTCTCCTTTTGATAAAACAAGCGGCGCTTGTAAAACTTTAGACACTGGATTGAATTCGAATGGAACAGATGCCCCATTAAATTTCAAAATAATATCCCCGGCATCAGTCACGTTAAAGATAGAAGCATAGAACATCAAGTCTTTTTCTACGATTTCCATTCCATTGGTTAATCCATTAATGATAATGTCTGGACGAACACAATCTTCGTGAACAATTGTATAGGTTACAGTTTCTGAGCTACATGTATTTCCAAAAGTAATCACAACCGTGTTTGTTCCAGAAATTAAAGGAACAGTTAAGATGGAGATTACAGAACCAGTGAATGAATGTGCAATTGGTGCACCATTCAAAGTTACTCCAATAGTTCCTGGGATTACATTCGCTACAGACAGACTGATTGAGGTTGTTGCCGCATCTACCTCAGTCGCTAAGGCAGTTGGAGACACAAGCGAGTAGGTAACCGGCGCACATGGCACAGTATAAGTAACGGTGATTGATTCGGATGCACTTGCACAACCGTTCGCCACTACTTGAATCGTGTTACCACCAACATTCAAGGTTAAATTTGCTGTGATTGTTCCTGACAACGCATCAAAACTAAATGGTTTTGAAACGCCGTTTAATTTTAATTGAATTTGGTCTGCACGAGAGATATCGGTAACTGTCGCAACAAATGAATACATCGCAGCACCTACTGAAATAGGATTTGTGGATAAATTAATGGTTGGCGTATTACAATCATTTCGTGTGATGCCGTAAGTGATTGTTTCTTTGCTACATCCGTTAGTTAAGGTAACAATGATGGTATTTAATCCCTCAGCTAATGCAATTGAATTGATAGTCAATAAATTATCTGCATAAGTGAAAGGAAGAGACGAACCACCCTTTGTAACGGTAATTTCGGTTGCATTAGTAACCACTAAGTTAATTGAATACGTAGCATCTGCCACCGAAATTGTTGAAGTGGATGGACTTCCAAGTGTGTACGTGATTGGTTTA
>JADZFJ010000457.1 GCA_020849935.1 Crocinitomix sp.
AAACGAATGTAACATTTGTTTATTTCTTATACTTATTCATCCAATGCAAGGATAAGGTGGTTTTGGTATACTAATTTTGAAAAATCAACAAGAAATATTTTTGAAGCTGATTCAAGAGAATCGCGGAATCTTATTAAAGGTTTCGAGGATCTATATGAATAATCCACAAGATCGAGAAGATTTAGAACAAGAAATCGTATTTCAATTATGGCGCTCCTTTGCTTATTTTAAAGGTGAAAGTAAGTTTTCAACTTGGATGTACCGCGTGGCATTAAATACCGCCATCACTTATTTCAAACAGGAAAAACGTCGTCCCGATCATGGAACATTTCGACCAGAAATGGGGAATTTAAGTGAAACTGAAGAGGTGGATAAAGAGAGTCAATTAGCCCATTTTTACAGAGCTGTTCAGGAATTGTCTAAAATTGAAAAGGCCTTGATCTTACAGTTTATTGAAGGACTTTCTCATGCCGAAATTTCTGAAAATTTAGGTTTGTCCGAGGTTAATACGCGGGTTAAATTGAATCGAACGAAGAAAAAAATACAAGAATTAATTAAAGCACAAGGGTATGAATTTTGAGGAATTGAAAAATGAAATGAACCAAGCTACCAACGAGCAGTTGGAATTGGAAGGGAATAATTCGTCCAGAAAAATTGACTTTACGAAGGGGAAAAATAATCCGGTGGCAAAGATTCGTGCGAATATGAAAAAGGAAATTATCACCCAATTAGTTTGTATGGTGATTTTTATGGCCTATCCTTTTTTAGTAGAGATGGCGACACTAAACGAGGCGGTGTACTTTATTTTTATGTTCATTACGTCGTTAATGACCATGGGCTATTTAATTAAATTGGGTTTTTTCTTGCGTAAAACGGACAATTTTTCAGTGAATACGAAAGACACTATTAAACATTTTATTTTTGAAGTAAAGTTGACCTTGGAAGTGTATAAATCGTTTATTATTGCAGGATCGCTGTTATTGCCAATTCCAGTTTTTGCCTTAATTGCCAATGGCAGTCGGTTCGCTAATTCGTTGGATTTTGAGAAGTGGTTTTTACTTCAATTAAACGATACCGAAATAACTTTACTGATTGTTGGCTACTTAATTTTGGCCGTGCTTTTCTATTACATTACTGCTGGATGGACGAAATTAATGTATGGGAAGTATTTGAATCAACTCGAGGAGGTGAGTCAAGATTTAACAGATTAACTTTTGTTTTCTTGGCTTAAGTCCTTGTAATAAAAATCTTTTGTGAGCTCGATATAGGCGGTCGAATACTGATTGTTGGCATTTTTCACCAGCAAGGTGCTTATTTCTGGCACTTGTTGAATTTTCGAAAATTGAAGCAGTGATCGTTTGGGTGTTTCGTCCTCTCGCAAAGTACGTAAAATTTTAGTTGGATATAAACCAAATTTTTCTGCCATGATGCAATGGTTTTTCTCTTCATCGAATGGAATCACACAGGCAAAGACACCGTGATCAGCGAGCAGATTTTTAACATTTTCATACAATTCTTCCAAAGGCAGTTCGACCGTATGACGAGTTCTGTTTCGATCAACATCTTCGCTTAGAAAAGCATTTTGAAAGTAGGGTGGGTTGGTGATGATCAAGTCGAATTGTTCCGTGGTGTTAAAATCCTGGAGTTTGGTTTGAATGGCGAGTGGTTTATTGTTAAAAGGAGCAGCCAAAAAATTTGATTGCGCTTCTTGCCACGATTCAAAATGCGGTTCGATGGCGACCACCTGTGCCGATGGATTTTTTTGAGTCAGCATGAGGGCTAAAATGCCAGTACCAGTGCCAATGTCTAAAATGGACTTAAAATTTCCATTTACCCAAGCTCCTAAAAGCATAGAGTCGGTGCCAATTTTGTGCGAATTGTGTGCTTGTTGGATTGAAAACTGTTTGAATTTAAACGGTTGGCTCATTCTTCCTCTTCGGTGCCTAAATACATGTCAAGTAAGCCCTCTGGCGCACTGATGTAGATCGTTTGGGTTTCGCGATCAACGCGTTGGATAAATTGAGCTTGTTTAGGAATCAAAATCTCAATCCCTTCAAAATCAATCGAAATAAGTGGGTTGTTGGTCAAATCTACCACTTCAATTACCTTTCCAATTGGTCCTTTTACGGCATCTATCACCGCAAAACCTTCGATTTCGTGAAAATAAAATTCCGTATCATCTAATTTAGGAAGGGTGTCAAGTGGCAAAAATAATCCACATTTAAGAATGGTGGTGGCTTGCCTTTCAGAATCGATGTCTTCGAATTTTACTGTAGCAAAACCATTTTGTTTGATTTGGATACTCTCCAAAAAAAATGGAATCAGTTTATTGCCGTATTCAACAAAAACTGATTCCAATTCGTTATATTCCCAAGGATCGTCTACATCTAGAAAAATAGTTACTTCGCCTTTATAGCTATGTAATTTGGCTATTGTACCTAGTTTATAGCAATCTTCTTTTAGAAACATTTGTTTTTTTGCACGTCACCCTTGCGAGTGAGGCGAATATTAAGCTTCTGCTTCTGGAGTTTCCTCCGTTGCTTCTGCAGTTGTTTCTTCACTTGCTTCTTCAGCTACCTCTTCTACAACCTCTTCAACAGCAGGTGTGTTTTTTGCTAATAATTCAGCTGCTTTTGCCTCATTTGCTGCTTTTTCAGCTAATAATTTTGCTGCTTTGCTAGCTTCTGCTGCTTTAGACAATGAATCTGATTTTCCAGTGATTTTAGAATCTTTATCTGCTTTCCAAGCATCAAATTTTGCTTGAGCTGCATCTGCAGTCAATGCTCCTTTTGCTACCCCTTTATCTAAATGGTTTTTTAACAAAACTCCTGTATAAGAAAGAATTGCTTTTGCAGTATCTGAAGGTTCAGCTCCTGTTTTTACCCAATGTAATGCACGTTCGAAATCAATTTCGATGGTTGCAGGGTTGGTGTTTGGATTATAAGTTCCAATTTTTTCAATGAAACGACCATCTCTTCTTGATTTTGAGTCTGCCGCTACTAAATGATAAAAAGCATGTTGTTTTTTACCGTGTCTTTGCAATCTAATTCGTGTTGCCATTTTTTAATTATACTTTGAAGTACGAAACTTCCGTTAATAATGATTTTTTTGTCCCAAAAAGGGAGCGCAAAGATAGTAATTTTTTTTACCAAACTGTTAATTGCGCTTAATTTAATTCTTAAGACTGAATTTCTTGTAAATTTAAGTCAATTCCTAGTACTTCGTTTGGTTTTGATAGATAAGTTTACAAAAAAAGGTTGATTTAAAAATGATAGATCACACCAATTTGTCCTTGCCAACGTGAGTTGATTGGATCGATTTGCCAAGGTGTTCCTGTTGGATTTTTGAATTGATACAACGGATTACCATTTTCAATTTTCACAAAATCGATTACACCAACTCCAGCGTTTTGCACGTTTGGTACAAAGTGTTGTTTTCCCCAGTTTTTATTGACGAGGTTGGGCGCGTTAAATAGATCAAATGTAATTTCGAGTTTATTCTTTCCTTTAAACAGTGGCTGTTCGTAGCTTAAGCGCAAATCAACTTGGTGGTTCCAAGGCGTTCGTGCGCCATTTCGTTCGGTATAATCGCCTCGTTTACTGTTTAAATAATCGTTGTTGGAGATGTATTGATCTAATTGTGACCATTGTGTTTCGGCAGATACCAATACACCATCGGCATTTGTGTATGCTTGAAATTGAATATCGGCTGAGGTGGCAGGAACATACAAAAGGTCATTTTTTGCAGATCCATCGCGGTTAATGTCGCCTTCGTAAATAAATGAAAAAGGACTGCCTGAACGACCATTGTAAACAAATCCGACTTTTAATAGTGATTTTTTAAGTTTGAAATTGTAAAAATGATACGAAATGATTTTATGTCTTAAGTCGAAATTCGAGTAAGAAAGGCGTGGGTCATTAGCAACGATGGATTGATTCCATTCATAATTTGCCGCATGCGAATTTCGTACACTGCTAGTCAAATCAAAACTTTTGCCGTACGAATAACCCAAAAAGTTCACCAATTTTTCGCCATTGCGGGCAAGGTTGATGGTTAAGTTGTAACGATATCCTTTCGAAGTATTGGTTAAAATGAAAACATTGGTGAATTGATCGTTGATTTTGGCAGCTGCTCCGCTTGCTAAAAAATACGGTCGATTATCGGACCCAGTATATGTTGAAACAGAGTCTTTTCCATTAATGGATTTAAATAATAAACCATTTAATGTTTTCGAGTAAGTGGCTTCAAGGGTAAGCAATAATTTACCCGGAAGTTTTATTTCAACAGCTAGGTTGTTTTTCCAATCGCGCGGTAATTTAAAGCCATTGTCTATCAGGTTGATTTCTGTCAAACCAGGTTGTAAGCTGGCCAAATCTGAAAGGTCGGTGGTGATTGGCGTAGTGCCTGTTGGTTTTACATCGATATTATTGTATTGTGTTCCAGAAATATAATGTGGATAGGCATACCACAAAAACGGAATTCGCCCGGTAAAAAGTCCTGAACCACCGCGGAGGTTGATTTTTTTGTTTTTTGTGACTTGATAATTGAATCCAAAGCGCGGATTTACTTGAGGTTTACTGTTGATTTTATTTTCATAAATCGCAAATTCAGGCGTATTGGTAAGGTCTTGACTCAAAGGAAAATCTCCCGGATGCCATTGAAGGTCGACACGAACTCCACCAGTAATGGATAATCGTTTGTTAATTCTGAATTCGTCTTGGGCATATAATCCTCCTAACATCACCGCATATTCTGCCGATGGGGTTTGACGATTATAGTCGAAATCGTTATTATCTACATTGTAAACGCCTCGAATTCGACTAGGCAGGTCGGCGAAAAAGTTACTTGGCGAACTGTATTGCCAACGCCCATTCCAAGCAGATAAAAAGCGATATTCGATTTGGTTAAATTCAACCGACCCTCCAAAGGTAAATGTGTGTTGTTTTCGGTAATACACCAAATTATCTGTTAATTGATAGGTATTTACATCTAACCCGTAAATAGATGCTTCGCGATAAGTGCCTGCAAAAATGGTATTTGCTGCATTGTAAGAAATTTCTAAATGTGGGAAAGGGCTTCCGTCAAAATCACGCGAATCGTGGATGTTGCTATAAGATAGATTGAGTTTATTGTAAAATTTGTCGTTGATGTTACTTTTAAGTTCGGCAACGATGCTGTTATTTCTAGAGTTGTGTGTATACCCTTGTCGACTGAAATTAAAGAAATTAGGAGTCCATTCTCAATTTTGAGAAAAACC
>JADZFJ010000458.1 GCA_020849935.1 Crocinitomix sp.
AACAAGCGTTTATTCAGGTGTTGGACGGGAAAAATTTAACGGCAGCCTCTCATAAATATCCTGCAAGTAGCTTTATTGCTAGTCCTGAGATGCACGATGTGACCATTGGCGACAGCCGGTTTAAATTAGCGAAAATTGAAATAGAATTGCCCGAAATTAAAGGGACTTTGCAATTTGAAAATCAATTTCTTTGGCCTAGTACTTGGTTTTCGCCAGGGATTATGGGGCCTTTTTCGTTTGTGCCTTTTATGCAATGTTATCATGGTATTTTAAGTATGGATCATGCTATAAAAGGTACGTTGGAAATGAATGGGAAAGTGATTGATTTTGACGGCGGACGAGGTTACATTGAAAAAGACTGGGGGCACTCGTTTCCGGAAGGTTATATTTGGATGCAAAGTAATCATTTTAAAAACGAAGGTGTTTCGATTAAATGTTCCGTGGCTAAAATTCCTTGGTTATGGAGTTCGTTTGTTGGTTTTATTGCGGGGGTGCTGATTGATGGCAAACTTTATAGATTTACCACTTATAATAAGACCAAATTAAACCAATGCAGCGTTTCCGCCACTGAAGTGTGTATATTTTTAGAAAACAAAGTGTATTCCTTAAAAATTACTGCTCATAGGGCAAAAGCAACCGAATTAGCCGCGCCTATTGGTGGGTTTATGGATGCCCGAATTGAGGAAAGTATGAATGCACGAATCGAGGTTTTGTTAATGAATAAAAAAACAAAAGAGGTTTTGCTTGAGGATACTGGCAGAAATGCAGGACTTGAGGTGGCGGGGAATTATGGGGTTTTGAGGGTTTAGGGATTAGGGCAGAGGAATTTAGGGCAGAGCGATAAGGACAGAGGGAGAATGAGAATGAGGAGGAGAAGGAGGAGGAGAAGGAGGAGGAGAAGGACAGAGGGAGATGGAGAATGAGAAAGAGAACGAGAATGAGGAGGAGGATTACTTTTATGAACTGCAGGACAGTGCTGAGCAGCCTATCTTTTTAATTGCCCAGGTTGGGCGTTTGGTGAACCATTTTTCCTTTTCTGGTTGTTCGTGGTATGGATTTTTTAACAGCTCTGCTAATTCATTCAGCACCGAATAATCATTTTTGTCTGCAGCTTCGATGGCTAAATGGGCCATGTAATTCCGCAACACATATTTTGGGTTGATTTTGTTCATTTTTTCGAGGCGCTGGGCTGAATTTTCGGGTTCACGTTTTAAACGTACGGAATAATTCCCTAGCCAAATTTGCCAACCTGCTTGGTGCTCGGCAAATTCAAGTTCAGATAAATAGGAATCGTTTGCCAAGATGGTTAAATGTGCAAATGGATTTTCTAAATCAAATTTATTAAGGTTTCTAAAAAACAAGGTCATATCTAATTGACTTTGTCGCAAGAGGTCGGTGAGGTTGTTTATTAAGGCCTGGTCGACGGAGGTTGGTGAATAAATCCCAATTTTAGCGCACATCATTTCGAGGTAAGCGTTTTGGTAATTGATTTTATAGCTGTCTAAAATGTCCGTTAACGCAGGAACATCTTCAATTAAGGGATACAAGGCATTTGCTAATTGGGACAAATTCCATAACACCACCGAAGGTTGATTGCCAAATCGGTAGCGTTTATGTTGTTCGTCAGTCGTATTTGGTGTCCAACCTGGATCATAATTTTCCAACCAACCATAAGGACCATAATCGATGGTTAACCCTAAAATAGATAGGTTATCGGTATTCATTACCCCATGCACAAAACCTACTCTTTGCCAATGAATGACCATGGTTAAGGAACGATCAACCACTTCTTGAAAAAAGTTTAAATAGGTTGCTTTACTCGGCGCACCAAGATGCGGATAAGAATGTTGAATGGTATAATCAAGTAACGCTTTTAAATTGGTATGATCCTGACGGGCGGTAAAAATTTCAAACGAACCAAACCGAATAAAACTTGGCGCAACGCGACATACGATGGCACCTTTTTCGTAAGCAGCATTTCCGTCGTACATGACATCTCGTAAAACTTCGTTCCCTGATAAACAAAGGGACAAAGCACGGGTGGTAGGCACGCCGAGGTGAAACATAGCTTCACTCATTAAATATTCTCGAATCGACGATCGTAAAACCGCCAACCCATCTGCCGAGCGTGAATAAGGCGTGCGACCAGCTCCTTTTAATTGAAAAATGGTGGTGCCTTCACCTGTTTGAACCTCAGCAATGTTGATAGCCCTGCCATCTCCCAATTGTCCAGCCCAATGACCAAATTGATGTCCTCCATAACACAAAGCATAAGGCGCAAAATCTGGAAAATTCTTTACCCCACTCATCAATTCCAAAAAATCATTCGATTCCGGATCCTCAATTCCAAGTTCGTTGACCAAATCTGACGAAAAATGAATGAGTTTGGGCGATTTAGGTGGTGTAGGATTAACTAACGATGCACAAAAATTCAACACTTGCCGCGACTGATTATTCAGCGAAGTGTCCATCGGTAAGTTTTTAGCGAAGGTATTATTAAGCACCAAATTTTTTATCAAAGGCATGTAGTCAGCGTTAATTCTAATCTGTACAAAGTTAAACATAAGCTAGCAAATCAACACCTATATAACGGTAAGTTCATTTAAATCCGCCAAAGTCTTAAAAATAGCTTACCTTTGCACACATATTCAACTTGAATGACATTTAAAGATTTAAAAATTGCGGAACCTATTCTCCGCGCCATCGAAGAAAAAGGTTACACCCACCCTACTCCAATCCAAGAACAATCCATCCCGATTTTATTAGACGGACACGATTTATTAGGTTGTGCACAAACGGGAACGGGAAAAACCGCAGCATTTGCTATTCCAATTATTCAACATTTACATTTTGACAAGGATCGAAATGGAAAACAACGAAAAATAAAAGCGCTCATTGTTACGCCAACCCGCGAACTCGCTATACAAATTCAAGAAAATTTTACTTTGTATAGTAAATACACCGATTTAAGAAATGCTGTCATTTTTGGAGGCGTTAAGCAAGGCAGTCAAACCGCACAAATCAGACAAGGCATTGATATTTTGGTTGCTACACCTGGTCGTTTATTAGACCTCATCGGGCAAGGATTTATCACCTTAAAAAATATTGAGTATTTTGTCTTAGATGAAGCCGATCAAATGTTAGACATGGGCTTTATCCACGACATCAAAAAAATTATTGCCTTGTTACCGAGCAAACGTCAATCTTTGTTTTTTTCGGCAACTATGCCGGCAACTATTGTCGAACTTTCAGGTAAAATTTTAGGATCGCCACGCAAAGTAAGTGTTACGCCCGAGCAAACCACCGCCGAAAAAGTGGAACAAGGGGTTTATTTTGTGACAAAAGAAGATAAACCGAATTTATTAGCACATATCATTCAAACGCAAAACGCTGATTCTACACTTGTATTTGCCCGCACCAAACACGGCGCCGATAAAATTGTGAAACGGTTAGCAAAAGATAAAATCACTGCCGAAGCTATTCACGGCAACAAATCGCAAAATCAACGCCAAAAAGCGTTGGGCAATTTTAAAGATGGCAAAACGCGGGTGTTAATCGCAACCGATATTGCCGCTCGTGGTATCGATGTTTCGCAACTTTCATTGGTGGTGAACTACGAATTGCCAAATGTTCCTGAAACCTATATCCACCGAATTGGGCGAACCGGAAGAGCCAAGGCAAGTGGAATCGCACTTTCTTTTTGCGATTTAGAAGAACGCCCTTTTTTGCGCGATATTGAAAAACTCATCAAACAATCAATCCCAGTAATTACGGATCATCCGTACGTGGACGACAGCGTAGAAGTGGGTAAAAAACCAGCTCAAAACGCTCAACAAAATAATTCTGCTAAGAAAAAAACAGGATCGTCAGGCAATAAAAACATCTGGCGACGAAATAAACCAAAACCGAACAATAAATAGTTTTTAGGGTAATTTCTTTTTTTTTAGAAGCTTTTCCAGCTTTTCATTTCAAGATTTTTTAGGTCGGGGAAATTTACTAATTGGCAAAAGGAGCTTCCTGCGGTCGCTCTTTTACCAAAACTAAATTTATACCTGTCCTCGCAAAATGCTTTCCATTGCAATCTGGGCTATTGAATTGGGGATTTGTGTAATGCCCCACAAAAGGTTATTCCTGATCTAAACTAAAAGTGATCCCCACCGACATATTTAATAAAAAATATTGATTATCCAACAAAGGTGCAAAAGACCAATTTTGATTTGGCCCTTCTTCTCGATTAAAAACCATATAACTGCCACTTACTTCCTCAAAAATTTTAACCCTTTTAGAAAGTTGGTGGTTTAAACCAAAACCAAGTCGTGCGTTAAAAGAGAATTCATATCTCAAAAGGTGAAATATATTTTCTACTCCTGTAAATTCACTCGAAATTACCTTGCCACTAAAAATCCCATAACGTTTCAACATCATTTCACCTCCCGTTTTAAGAAATGGCGCAAACTTTTCATTTTGTCCAAAATTACGAACCCAACTTACCCCAATGGAACCAACTTGTAACTTTGCATCAAAATCAAAAATCTTGAAAAAATAATCGCTAGATGCTGAAAATTCCACAATTGTATCATCGGAAACATTCCAAAATTGAGCAAGATCAAGCCCAATTGACACTCCTTGTTTGTTGGATTTAGCGAATAAAACATTTGCGTGCAAAGCGGGTCCAAACGAACGATAAAAAACACCAGCAAACTCAATTTCGCCAATTTCGCCTATCGAGTTCAGCGTCCCAAGCGAAATTGAAATGTCCTTGTTGTAGGTGTCTAAGAATTTTTGCGCTTTTGCTAAAGTCAAGTTAAATGTAATTCCAATCAAACAAAATATTCTCAATAGTTTCATAAATCAATTACCTTTTCAACAACGAATAAAATAATTCTTAATTACATCGTCCGTAAATCCAACAAATTTAAACTAAATCGAATATAATTCAGTTTTTTATTCTCCCCCTAAAAGCACCTGAATACCTACCGACATATTTAACAAAAAATATTGGTTGTTTAATAATGGAGAAAAAAACCAATTATTTTCCGGTGTGACTTTTCTCGTAAAAAGCATATAACTTGCGTTCACCACTTCAAAAATTTTAACCCTTTTTGAAAGTTGATGTTTTAAACCAAAACCAATCCGCCCATTAAAAGAGAATTCATAGATAAGCGGATAAAAGAAATCTTGCACTCCCTCAAACTCACTAGAAATTACTTGTCCACGAAATATTCCAGCGCGTTTCATCATCATTTCTCCTCCCACTTTCAGAAAAGGAGTACACTTTTCATTTTGTCCAAAAAAACGGTCCCAACTTGCGTTGATGACACCGAACTGCACCTGTCCATAAAAATCAAACGCCTTAAAAAAATAATCATTATCTGATGAAGGCAAGGTAATTGTATCATCGGAAACATTCCAAAACTGAGCAAGATCAAGCCCAATTGACAAACCTTGTTTATTGGATTTAGCAAACAAAACATTAACATGCAAGGAGGGTGCAAACGAACGGTAAAAAACACCTCCAAACTCAGTTTCGTCTAATTGGCCTATCGAAGTCAACGTACCAAATGAAAATGAAATATCCTTTTGGTAGGCCTCTAAAAAGCTCTGAGATTTTACTTGGTTAACCAAAAACAAAAGGCAAATGAAGTACGCTGTTTTATACATCCTTATCATTTTTTTTCCATCAAAAATCTTTTAAAACCTTAAATATAAACTTAATTATTTACTTATGAATAAACAAATTTAAACGCTACGTCAACAAATCATTTTAATAATACCATTTAAATAAGCGCATTAATAGTACCCGTTCAAATCTTGACAACTTTTAAATAATTCTCCCTATTTTTGAACCCAGAAAATTATGGATACAACCGACCTCATACGGATTAATAAATACCTTACTGAAATTGGTTATTGTTCGCGCCGTGGGGCCGATAAATTAATTGATGAAGGTCGTGTTACGATCAACGGAAAATTACCCGAATTAGGAACAAAAATTGCCCCAAATGATGTTGTTTGTGTAGATGGAAAACCTGTGAGTAAAGCCGCAGAAGAATTTGTTTATCTAGCATTTAACAAACCTGTTGGAATTGTTTGCACTACCGACACCGCTGCGGAAAAGGATAATATTATCGATTTTATCAACTATCCAAAACGGATTTTTCCAATTGGCCGTTTAGACAAACCAAGCGAAGGTTTAATATTTCTAACCAATGATGGTGACATCGTGAACAAGATTTTGAGGGCACGAAATAACCATGAAAAAGAATACTTGGTGACAGTAAACAAAAACATTGATGACTATTTTTTAAAACGAATGCGCAATGGCTTGCCCATTTTAGACACTGTCACACGAAAATGTACTGTGGAAAAAATCGGCAAAAACAAATTCAGAATTATCCTTACCCAAGGCCTCAACCGCCAAATTCGCCGGATGTGTGAATACCTTGGTTACGAAGTTACCGCCTTAAAACGCATCCGCATTATGAACGTCAATTTGGATGTAGGAATTGGCAAGTGGCGCCACCTATCTTCAAAGGAAATGAGTGAAATTAATCGCCTAATTTCGGGGTCGGTAAAAACGAATGAAGGGGAATAAACTCCTTAATTATCCAATGCTCCTGCTTCGATCCATTTTTTAATCTGAACTATTTTACAATCGTCTAATTTTGCTTGACCTAAAGGCATTGGCACGAATCCAACTTCATGGTTTACCACACCGTACAAAGCACCTGATTCGGCTTGTGATTTAATTTCCGAATAATTTGTTAAATTAATTCCGCCAGAAGGTGCAGCACCACTGTGGCAACCCTTACAATAAGATTGAATAGTTGGAAAAACTGCTCCAGAAAACGTAATCAAATTTGTATCACAATCCGAACAAAAATTATTTTTTGCACCTTGTTCAATCCATTTTCTAATTTTATCAATTTGATCCGCCGTTAAAGCATTTGCTGGGGCTAATGGCATTCGTTTATCTAAATCCGTCTCGGTAATCGCTTCAAACAAATCAGAGCCATTAGGGTCGAATGGTTTAATTTCACCTGTCAACATAATTCCATCATAAGATGTTAAATCTACCCCATCTTGGGCACTTCCATTTCCATGACAACCCGTCATGTTACAATTGGATTGGATAATTGGAAAAACATCCTTATTAAAATAGACGCTATCAGGATCGCATGAACCTGGAACATAAGGAACAATTGGGTGATGTTGGCAAGAGACAATCATCAGAATCAATCCTGCAACGGCTATGTTTAAAATGGCTTTAGTTTTCATCAGTAAATGTTTTAGGTTTTTTAACTGTAAAAACGCGACTTACATTAAATCCGAAATGAATATCGCCTTTCAACCATCGTCCAGTTGTTTCTCCGACCAACGATTTTTCGGTCATTCCTCTACTATTAGTAAAATGTAATTGAAAAACGTGTCCTCCCGTTTCCAAATCAACCCCAATTGAAAAAGAATTCTGAACGGTTTCTCCTCCGATGGTACTAAAAATTTGATTAGGTAAAATATAGTTGTACTCAGCATTTAATCTTAGCGAGCCAGTCAATCGAATAGAAGTACCTGCCCCAATTCCGAAAATTGTATTTTTATCAGCAATCGTTGCTACTAAATTTCTGTGAACAATGGTTGGCATTAATTGCAATGAAAAATGCTCACCAAATTTTCGTGCAATTAAAAGTGAATGATGATAATACAACCTCGAAGAGGCGTAATTAACCCGATCTGGGTTAGCCCATTCTCTGGTGTCCACGTACATCGAACCTACATAGCTTGATGTGAACTGAAAATTTTTAGCCCTCTATTTTTGTCTTAAAAAACGCCATTTAAAAGTACCATCATAGGTTTTTTGAAAAGAGGATCTTCCAATTCCGAGATTGATATTATCTGTCAATCCATATTCAAACCCCATTCGCATCGTTGCGTTATCGATTCCAAATAAATCGCGCCAGCCAGAATTTAACCTTCCAAATCGATGTCCAATTAAAAACTGTAAAACACCTTCTGCGTTGGTTTCAATTGAATGACCGCTAACGATACGAGTACTTTTAAAGGTAGCGATTGTGTAATTTGTAATAGGCTCCTCAGATGCTTCAAGCATGTCCAATAAATCCTCTTGTCCCTTACCAGTAAAAACTGGCAGGAACAAGATGCTGATTATACTAATCCATTTTTTCATAATTCATTTTCACTTTAATTTCAATGGTCTCAGAAATATTGTTTTTAACTGCAGATGGAACTTCAATATTATAATCCACCAATTTAATTGAGAAGGTAGAAAGACCAGTAATTTTACCTGCGCTCGGCTCAGTTAATGTACCTTTCACTTCAATATCCTTAGTCACTCCATGAATTGTGAGTTGACCTTTAATAGTTACATCTGTCGGTTTGGTTGATAATTTTAAACTAGCAAAATTTTGAATCATTCCTTTAAATGTTGCTTTTGGGAATTTTTCGCTTTCAACATATTTTTCGTTAAAATGCTCTTGCATGAGGGCTTTTTCAAACGAAAATGCTTTCATCAAAATCGTAAAGGCCATTTCGCCGTTTTCCATGTTAATGACACTTGAAGCTTGATTGTTTAACGCCTCAATATTTTCTACCGTTGTTGCTGAAAAGAAATGAATAATTCCAGTTCTTGTCATATATTTTTGTCCAAAACCAATTGTTCCTAAGCAAATTAATCCTGCTACTAATACTAACTTTTTCATCTTTTGTGTTTTTATATATTATTAATTATTTGGAGCTCCATCGTTGAGCCATTTTGTTATGTGTTGTATTTGACAAGCATCTAAAGGTGCCGAAGGAGGCATATCTTGTAAAACAATCACTCTATTTTTAAATTTTCCTTCGTCTACTTTTGCTTTGATTCCCGCGTAACTATCCAATATTCCTGGGGCACTTCCACCAGCCACGTGACAACCAATTACAGAGCAACTATTTTGAGCAATTGGTAAAATGTCTGCTGAAAAACTTACGGCAGTGGTATCACACGGAATATCCCCGTATAAATATTCTTCGTTATCTTTATAACAAGAACTCAATGTAATGGCAAAAAAGGCCGTGATAATTAGGATATATTTCATCGTTATTCCATTAAAAAACAATTATTAAGCACCACATCCATCAAAAATCCTTGACATTGACCTTTAATTCGTACTTGGCTACCTTCTGCAATTTCTTTTTCTTGCGCATATTTAAATGAACAATTTACACCTCCTGCCATGGCCATTTCTGCTTCAAGAAGGATAGTTGATTGTTTTGGATCGCTTTGTACACTCAATACTTTTCCAGTAACTTCAATTACTTTGTTTTCATACTTTTTTAGTGCCGCCGTTTCGTCCGCTTCAAACTCGTTAAACAAATCATTCGCACTTATCACAAAATCAGGTTTTGTATCTTCTAACGTGGGAACTTTTTCATTAAAAAGATAAAGTCCGATACTCACACCAATCACTATTGCAAGTCCTAATCCGATAAAAATGTATTTTTTCATTCTGTTAATTTATTTGTTGGAACAAAGGTATGGAGGACTTAGATTTGATCCAAAAAATAGTAACTGAATAGGTAAAAGTTAAAACTGAACAGGAATTAAACCTATTTATCCTGAATCCAGCTTTTAAATTTGGGCGTTTTTTCTTTACTTACAATCACCTCAACATCAATTTCAGGGTTTGTTTGTAAAATAAGACGGTTGCTTGTATAGGGTTTCCAAGCGACCACCGCATTTAAATTAATAATCATTTGCCTACTTATTTTAAAAAATTGATGATCTGGTAATTCTGAAATTAGCTCATCCAAGGTATATTCCACGCTGTGAGTTTTCCCTTCAAAAGTGACAATTCGGTTAATTTTATTCTCGGAATAAACAATGGCAACGTTTTGTGCATCAACTATTTTGGTGTTCACGCCTACTTTACTCAAAATCCTTTTCCCAGCTGTGAAAGCGTCCTTCCCAATTAAATCATGAATTGCCTGTGCTGATTCTATAAAATGCGGATTGTTTTCAAATTTTTGAAGTGCTGTGTGCAGTGATAATTCAGTGATTGGTTTTAGAATATAATGTACTCCGTTAAAATCGAATGCTTTAATGGCGTATTTATCAAATGCGGTGATAAATATTATCGGGCATTTTGTCTGACTTTTTTTGAAAACTTCGAAAGAAAGTCCATCTGCTAATTGAATATCAGAAAGTATTAAATCCGGTTGATATTTTGATAACAATGCAATACCTTCATCAACGGTATCAGCATCACCAACTATTTCGTAATCAGGTCGCAGCACTGTAATCAATCTTTTCAGACGATTTAACGCTGCTGGTTCATCTTCAAGAATTAAAATTTTAATCATGTAAAATCGGTAATTTAACTTTAAAAAATGAGGAGGTGTCTTCAATAATAATTTCCTTTCCAGAAATTAGCAAATATCGTTGATTCAAATTATTTAAGCCAAGCTTGGACGATGTCGCAAGTAGTTTAGTTTGAGTTTTATTATTTTCAATCACTAAATAATTATCCTCACCGTAAATTTTTAAATTTAACACGTTTTGTTTGCTAATCACATTGTGTTTAATCGCGTTTTCTATTAAAAACTGGCAAGACATCGGTACGACAAAACCGTTTACTTTTGCTAAATTTTCATCAATTTCAATCGAAATCAAGTGGCGATAACGAATTTTATGAATTTCGAAATATTGAATCCCAATTTCCAATTCTAATTCGAGTGATATTTTATCAATATTTTGATATTCAAGCACATTTCGATATAAATTTGATAATTGTGAAACCGAATTGGCTGCTTCGGTTGGTGATTCTTCGATTAATTCCAATAATGAATTTAAGCTGTTGAATAAAAAATGCGGGTCGATTTGACTCTTCAAACTTTCGAATTCAAATTTAAGTCGTGCGTTTTTTTGTTTTTCTTCGGCTAACACTTTTCGTTCGCGATATTTAATCCAACCGTAAATAATTAGAATTAGCACCAAGGCAACCAGCAACCAAAACCAGGTTTGATCCCAAAATGGTTTACCAATTTCAAATTCAAAAGAAGTGGCATTGGTAGGCTTAAAAAATTTTCCAATCCCTACGGCCACTTCAAACCGATATTCACCTGGATGTAAATTATAATAAGTGACACTTGTTTGACTATTCACCACCCAATTGGAGTCGACCCCAATTAAACGGTATTTGAAGTAGGTATTTTGTGGTTGATAGATGCTTTTTGATTCGAAATTAAACGTAAGTGTATTTTCGTTGTGTTCAAAAAAATGCTGACTGCTGTCGGCAACACGATCGAAAATTAGAATTTTAGTTATGTGTGCATTAATTTCCGCTAACTCATTTAAACGAAATTTATTCAACCTACTTATTCCATCTTCAAATCCAATGTAAACATATTGCTGGGTACTGGCATTTGCATTAATATGTTGATTTTTTAAGGTAGGATTTGGCAATTTATACGTTCCAAGATTTACAGGGTTTAAAATGTAATTATTATTCTCCCCTGTCACCAATAAATTTTTGCCAATCGAAACCAAATTTAAGACCTCATCAGTCACAAATATTTGTTTTTGATAATTGAACTTATTGTT
>JADZFJ010000459.1 GCA_020849935.1 Crocinitomix sp.
CTTAAAGCAAATAAACTCATCCGCCTCCCAACCGAAATCGGCAAATTACGAAGATTAGAATTGCTGCGATTGAGCTTCAACCAACTGACTTATTTGCCCCCAAGCATCGGTCAATTGGATTCGTTGAGCCATCTTTATCTGGATTATAACTTAATCGAATATTTACCCAACGAAATTGGAAAAATGACAGGGTTAAGAGAATTAATCATCGGCAGAAATCGCCTTGTCACCTTGCCTCCCGAATTTTATAACCTCACCCAATTACATACCTTGGATTTGTCAAATGCTGGTCCCAATTTGGTCATAGCCTACGAAATTTGTCTAATGCGAAACCTTGAAAACTTGTATATTGATGCCGTAACCTTAAGTTTTGCTCCGCGTTGTATTGAAATTCGTGCAAATGGTTTGCGATTTAATTTGGTGGTTACCTAACTAATAGTGGACTAAAGTTTAAATTTAACTGAGTAAATTGAGTAATGAATTAGAGCATTAAAAAAATGAAAAACACCAGACTTTTGTTCGTTTTGTCAATAATGGCTTTTTTAGGAAATTCGTTGAATGGACAGGCACAAAACTATTTGACACAGCAATCTGTGCAACATTTTTTCTACCCCCAATTTTCTCCGATCAATTTAGATCAAGGAACAGACACAATCGAACAAAAGGCACTTCTTAAAAAAATTTGTCTCCTGGCAAATCATTGTGATTTTTGTCTCTCAGACTCTACAAAATTTGATAAAACATATCTTGAATACGTGAGCAGTCATGGCAAAAGTATTCATTTTGTAGATCTTGACAAAGATGGCGATCAAGACATCATTTTTAACGGAAAAGAATGTCCGGGTATGGATGAAGGATTGGTAGAAATTTATGAAAACCAAGACGATACCTTGCTTCTCAAATTTCGATCCTCAGGAAGACTGATAAATTTCGACTTTCAAAATGCAACTTTTGTAATTCACGATTATCCTTGCTGTGCGCAACAAACCCAATACCTCATTGAGTACCATTTTGTAGCCGAAAATTTTGAAACAACGGCACTACGAGCACACTTGTTGGTAGGCCATTTAGGGATACTCGGTGGTCCTTATTTTCCGAATTCGAGTGAATTAAAATTAAATCTCCCTTTTATCGCTCCACAAGAAATTGCTTTGCGCTGGTCTGCCAATTTAACAGATATGGACCCAACTGAAACTTGTGAAAACGCAGGTACCAATCGAATCTGCCATTACCCTGAAGGCTCGTCAGGAACAATTCTCTTTAAAAAACCTGACGGCTGGACATTTTTAAGAATGGATCCAAATTTATTCGCGCGCAATGCCTGTGAAGATAATTATTCCCAAGTTCTCAAAAACTTGCCTATTTACTACTATGGGTGGGTTAACCTTGAATAAAAATAATCGATCATCAATTTTGACGATAATTATTTTGCTTATTTTAAGGGAAATGAATTTGTGAGATAAAAAGAAAACAATTAATTTAATTGTTTAAGGATTAGTCGAAAATGTTCTACATCGCTGAAAATAGTCGAACAGTCAGAAAATTTCCTATTCTAAAATCAACTAAATAAGTTGATTATGTACTTAGCCAAATAAAAAAATTAATAAAAAATCAAATAAAAATTTGAATAATTACAAAAAAGTAGTACATTTGTCTCAACAGTACTCGCCGCGCTTAGGATTGAAAAATCTGCGTACCAGGGCGAGTCTTTTGCTTTTATAGGTTTCTGTTCATAAAACCCTTCCCAATTAATACTATGCTCGGTTAAACTTTAAAAATACAACTCTTTAAAACCACTATTCTAAAAGAAACGTTCATCAACCTTTTATCAAATTACACAGCTAATAAACTCGTCATCAATGACCTGTGGAATGAAGTGGTAAAAAACTATTCATCCAAAAAAAGACATTATCATACTTTAAACCACTTGGAAAACCTTTTAAACCAATTAACGGAGATAAAAGGCGAAATAGAAAATTGGAATGCCGTTTTATTCACCTTGTATTATCACGACATTATCTACAATTCGTTAAAATCGGATAACGAAGAAAAAAGTGCGTTATTGGCCGAGCAACGAATGAAAGAAATCGCAGTAGATCAAGAAGTAATAGAACTTTGTAAAAATCAAATTCTTGCCACCAAAACCCATCTTAAATCCCTCAACAACGATACCAATTATTTTACCGATGCCGACCTTTCTGTTTTGGGACAACCTTGGGAAATCTATCAAAAATATTACGAAGATGTGCGAAAAGAATATGCGATCTACCCAAATCTTGTCTACAATCCGGGGCGTAAAAAAGTGCTAAACCATTTTTTATCAATGGATAAAATCTATAAAACCGATTATTTTATTGATAAATTTGAGACACAAGCGCGCATCAACCTGCAAAACGAATTGGCTATTTTATAGGTTGTATTTAAATTCTATCAATAACACAGTCCAATGGTCGCTTCAATGGCCATTTTAACGTTGTTTCTGACCGATAAAATGTCGGTTTCTTGCATATAACAAGGTGCGGAGACAATCCTGTTTTCGCGATCGATTTGAATTTCGGTAATTCCTTTTTGAACACTCGTTGCCCCTGTTTTTTCAATTCCTTGATTAAAGGCTAAAATGTCATAAGGTGAAGCTTCTTGAGTAGTGCCCAATGTCAAACTTGGTTGAATGGACGAACCTTCCAAGGCCTTTGCTACCACAATAGGACTCACACAAAGTGCACAAATTGGTTTACCGACATTGACCATGTTGACTAAAAATAGTTTGACTGCATCATCAATCTTCGCATCCGAACCTTTGAAGGCCCAATCGGTGAAATTTTTTGCATTACCAAATCCTCCGGGCAACACCACCGCATCAATATCGGCTGGGTGTATGGTTCCAATCTCCGAAATTTTACCTCGTGCAATTCTTGCAGCCTCTATCATTCCATTGCGGGTTTCAGGCATTGTTTCACCAGTCAAGTGATTGATTACGTGGTATTGATTCGCATTTAGTCCAATACAAACATATTCGTGTCCCAATTCTTGAATTGCCAACATCGCTAAAACAGCTTCTTGAATTTCCGAGCCATCATACACCCCACAACCTGATAATAAAATCCCTATTTTCATTTTAACTTTCTTAGATATAATGGATAAATTTAATTATTTTTGATGAGAATGTCACAAGAAGAAACACCTGAGCACATAGTTTTTTATGATGGAGATTGTGGTTTCTGCAATTCATCGGTTCAATTCATCTTAGAAAAAAGAAAACTCGATTTCTATTTTATTCCACTCCAAGCAGAAAAGTCGAAAAAATGGTTGGGTGACAGAAATGTAACGATTGCCTTAGATACGATTTATTACATCCGTAAAGGAAAATTGTACGACCGTTCGAGTGCGGCTTTACAAATTGCACGAGGACTAAAAGGTGGTTATCGGCTATTATTTGTATTTTATTTTGTTCCCAAATTTCTGCGGAATCCTTTTTATGCCTTAATGGCCAAGTACCGACATAAACTTAGAGCGGGTTATTGCATGCTCCCAAAACCAGAAGATCAGCAATTTTTTATCCAATAAAAAAAGCTAGTCTTTACCAGTTTCTTTGATGAAATCATGGCAAGACTAGCCTTAATACTTTGTAGACTGAAGTTCTGGTTATTCCTCTTCTTCTTCCTCCTCGTATTCTTCAACTGCTAATTTCAAATAAACGTCAGATGCACCAGCACCAACAGTTACTTCACCATACGCCCAAAAATCTTCTTCATTACGGTTTAAATAAGCATCAATAAAATACGTTCCAGGTGCAACTGCACTGTAAGTTACTTTTCCAGCCGAATTCGTTTCTTTTTGTTCGAAAACATATTCAGAATTGTCCATGTTTTCTTGCGATGTAGCTACACCAACCAATACACCACTTGCAAAAGCGCCGTTTAGTGCGCAAGTTACTGACAAGCTTCCAGTTGCTGGTACTGGTGCAGATTCTTGGTAGCTAGAAAATAAAAAAGCTGCGCCTATTAAAGCCAAACCAAAAGTTAAAAATTTATTTTTCATAATCTATTTATTTTTAAATGTTTCCTACTCGTAAGGTTTTTCGGCTCCACCTTTCATTTTTATTACGGTCTAAAAATACTTAATTCACAAGAATTTTCAACGATTTCTAGTTTCATTTTATTAACAACATTTTATAACTGCTTCCATCGAATTTATATTCGCACTCCAATCAGCACAATATCGTCCGTTTGATCTTCATTCCCTTTCCAGTCCAAAAAAACATCTTCTAATCGCGTGTGTTGATCCGCCATTGGAAGGTGGTTAATTTCAGCTAATAATTTTGTCAAACGTTTGCGCAAGAATTTTTTATCCTTTTCTCCCCCAAATTGATCCACATAACCATCCGTGGTCAAATAAACCATATCTCCAACCTCAATATCAATGGTAATTGGCACAAACGGCGCCATATTTGAGCTATAACCGATGTGTTGTTTATCCCCAGCAATTTCAATCACTTCATTTTGACGCACCAAATAACAAGACATATTTGCGCCAGAAAAATAAAGTTCTTTTTTCGCACGACTTAGGACACAAAACGCAGCATCCATTCCATCTAAAATATACTTCGAAGGATTAGATCGAAATAACCTAATCAATTTTTCCCGAACAAAATCAAGTGCTTGCGCAGGGGTTTGAATTCTTGGATTGGTAATTGATTCAGTCAACAATCCACTACAAAGCAAACTCAACAATCCACCTGGTACCCCATGTCCTGTGCAATCTCCCACCACAAAAACTGGACATACCTCCCCATCTTGCAAATGAACCTCATCAATTAAATACAAATCGCCGCTCAACACATCTTTTGACCGATATAAAACAAAGGATTCAGGCAAAATTCGTTTCACCTCGGTTGGAGTTGGCAGGGTTGATTCTTGAATGTTTTTAGCGTAATGGATACTTTGACTTATCTCTGTATTTTGTTGATAAATAATATCATACGCTACCTTTATTTTAGTAATATCTCTACAAATCCCTGAAATACTCACTGTTTTACCCTTGCTATCTTTTATAGCAAACCAATCCTCATTAATCCAACGAATTCCACCATCAATCATTAAACCATATTCAATATTGGCGTTTTCACCATTTCTCAACTTTTCATGCATTTCTGACATCAAAATTTGATCCTCGGCACTTAAAAATTCTTTGGCGAAATTCTTTCCTTCATAAAAATATGCTGGATCAACAGAAAGTACAGTTTCACAATTAGAACTAATGTAATCGTATTGTCCAGAAACCACGTCAAATAGAAAAAACACGTCGTTAA
>JADZFJ010000460.1 GCA_020849935.1 Crocinitomix sp.
ATACATCATCCCAAAATCACCAGTAGATTAAATAATTATTAATTTTGCGCTTTGAATAACAAGACAAAATGAAAATGAATCCAACCGAAATTATCACCACTTCCACCAGAAAATTAACCCGAAAATGGTCGATTGCCATTAAAATTGCACCGATACTTGTCCTAATCGGGGTAGTTAAATTTTTTGTGCATATCTATGAGTTTGAAATCATGGAATTAAACGCGCTGTTTAGCAGTTTGATTGGAGGTACGATTTTTTTGATTGGTTTTTTGATCAGTGGGGTGCTTTCTGATTATAAAGAATCCGAAAAGATTCCAAGTGAAATGACTGGGTCGATGAAAACACTATACGACGACACCTACACCATTTACAAAACAAAAAATTCGGCAACAGCGCTTGAATTTATTGCCTATCAAAAAAAGTTTGTGGATCATTTAATGGATTGGTTTTACAAAAGAATTGAAACCAAAGACATCCTCTTGAAAATTGAAAACATGAATGACTTTTTTGTAGAATTTGACAAAGAAGGCGTACAAGCAGGATATATTGTTCGACTTAAAAATGAACAAATGAATCTAAGAAAATTGATTCTAAGGACAGAAACCATTCGTGAAACCGACTTTGTTGGGTCGGCCTACACCATTTTAGAAGCCATGGGTTTTTTAATCGCCGTTGGGTTGATTATCATAAAAATAGATCCATTTTATGCTGGTTTATTTTTCACTCTTTTGGTGACTTTTTTAATTCTTTACATGTTCCTTTTAATCAAAGATTTGGATGATCCATTTGATTACGCTTCGAACGGAGAAGGAGGAACGGAGGTTTCATTAAAACCAATTAAAGATCTTCAAATTGCCTTTGCGGAAATGCAGCGTAATTAATTTCTGTTTTTACCGTTTTATTTTCCTATTTTTAACTGGTTTCAACTTGTTAAAATGGATAAACGTGACTTTCTGAAAAAATTTTCTTTGCTGTCAATGAGTGTTTTGCCTGGCACTGCTGCCTTGTCACACTTGATAGATGAAATGGACGAGGCTACCTTGGATCAACTAACCACAGACGAAGATTTTTGGTTAAAAATTCGGGCTGGCTTTCGGTTGAATCCTGCTTATACGAATCTTGAAAACGGGTATTATTGTATCCTCCCTGAAGAAACACTCGAACATTATTTGGCCCATGTGCGAGAAGTAAATTTTTTGGGCTCTTATTACATGCGCAAGTTAATGGCTGACAACCATACAATTGTCCGTCAGAAATTAGCAAACCTTGCAGGATGCTCAATGGATGAATTGATCATAACCCGAAATACAACAGAATCGTTGGACACCATTATTAGTGGTTATCCATGGAAAAAAGGGGATGAAGCCATTATGTCGCATCAAGATTATGGGGCGATGTTGGACATGTTTAGAAGTGTGAAGGAGCGTCATCAAATCGTCACCAAATTTATTTCCTTGCCAAATCATCCCAAATCGGATGAAGAAATTGTGGATTTATACCGCCAACAAATCACCAAAAAAACGAAACTGATTTTAGTCTGTCATTTGATCAATATTAATGGACACGTGCTTCCAATTCGCAAAATATGTGACATGGCGCATGGTTTAGGCGTTGAGGTGATGGTGGACGGTGCACATGCCTTTGCTCAACTCGATTTTAAAATTCCTGACTTAAATTGTGATTATTATGGAGCGAGTTTACACAAATGGCTCGGCGCTCCCCTAGGTTGTGGATTGCTCTACGCCCGGAAAGAAAAAATTTCGAAAATTTGGCCACTACTCGCCGCCGAAGTCTTACCGCTAGATTCTATCGACCGATTAAACCACACCGGCACCAAACCCGTGCATGTAGATTTGTGTATTTCCAACGCCATTGATTATCACCTAGCAATTGGCGCCCAACGAAAAGAAAATCGACTTAAATTTTTAAAAAAATATTGGGTAGATCAAATCAAAGACAATAAAAAAATTCAAATCAACACCCCTTTTGAAGAAGAACGCTCCTCCGCCATCGCCAATGTCTTAGTAATTGGAATGACTCCCCAAGAAATGGCTACGCGCTTGCTCGAAGAGTTTAAAATTTGGTCAGTCGCCATTAACAATGAAGCTGTAAAAGGTTGCCGAATTACTCCTTCAATTTATACAACCACTGCGGAGCTTGATTTGTTGGTGGATGCTTTACGGAAGATGTGTGGGGAATAGTTTTTTGTCAGTTGTTTCTTGAGAGATGAACCAATAAATGGAGAATAAATGCTCAAACTTATCTCCAAAAAATAAGATATTTTACTACGACGCGGATGGGACGGATCTACGCTGATCTATTCGAGAAAAAAGAAAATCTGTGTAAATCCATGGTGAAAAAATACGCACCACAGATTACGCAGATTCACGCAGATTAAAACCTATTTAAAAAAATCTGTGTAAATCCGTGGTGAAAAAAAATAAGTCAATAGAACGCGGATTAGGCGGATCTACACTGATCTAATCGAGAAAAAAGAAAATCTGTAGTGAAAAAATACGCACCACAGATTACGCAGATTCACACAGATTAAAACCTATTTCACAAAAAAAATCTGTGTAAATCCACGGTGAAAAAATACGCACCACAGATTACACAGATTCACACAGATTAAAACCTATTTCACAAAAAAAATCTGTGTAAATCCGTGGTAAAAAAAATTCGGCAATAGAACGCGGATTAGGCGGATCTACGCTGATCTAATCGAGAAAAAAGAAAATCTGTGGAAATCTGTGGTAAAAAAATACGCACCACAGATTACTCAGATTCACACAGATTAAACCCTATTTCACAAAAAAATCTGTGTAAATCTGTGTAAATCCGTGGTGAAAAAAAATAGTCAATAAAACGCGCATGACGCAGATTGGGCGGATCTACACTGATCTAATCGAGAAAAAAAGAAAATCTGCGGAAATCTGCGAAATCTGCGGGAGACAAAATCACGCATGGCCGAAATAGCGATGAGTTCATTAAAAATTATCCTGTTCAATGACATATTCCCGCTTAACTATTTCAATTAAGTAGGTAAAGATTTTCTTCAGGAAATTGAACATAAATTTCATCACCCAATTGAGGAGGTGGTGCCAATCGTGTTTGATGGTTTAGTTCGATTTCGAAGAGAAAATTGGTGTGATTCGGCTCAAAAAAAAGTAAAACGGAATGTTGCTTTTGGAGGATGCGTTTAATTTTACCTTGTACAACATTGGATAAATCCTCATTGGTTTTCACCAAATTAAGTGCTGTTGACGAGATGCCGAGCGTTATTTCGGTGGTGGGTGGAATGGTTTTGTAGCCATCTTCCACCAACAATTTGAGTCCATTAGTTTCGAAAGAAACCTGTTGATTGGTGAACAAAATCTGACCTGTTATCAAATTATAACCCCCAATAAATTGTGCGACTTTCAGGTTAGCTGGTATAAATTTCACAACTGGCAATTGAGTGGTTTGTTGAATTTGGCCATCTATCAAAAAAACGAGTTGATCGCCCACCATATAAGCCACTTCGATGTCATGTGTGACCATAATAATGGTTAGCTGGTACAATTCACGGATTTCTTTTAGAAGGTAACAAAGTTCGTTTTTCAACGCTGGATCGAGAGCTGCCGTTGGTTCGTCTAACAGTAATACTTTGTTTCCCGCAACGATACTTCGCACCAAGGCCACGCGCTGAATTTCACCACCGCTTAAAAAATCAATTTTACGATCTAATAAATGATTTATTTTTAGCCTGTTAGCCAATTCTTCGACCAAGGTTTGATTGTGAATTCCTTTTATTTTAAGGCTATATTCGACATTTTGCCGAACTGTTAAATGAGGAAAGAGCACGTTATCCTGAGGCAAATACCCAAATTTACGCACCTCTGGAAATAAATTTGTCACCTTAGTGCCTTCAAAAATCAATTCGCCTTGGGTTGGTTGAACGAGTCCTGCCAAAAGTTCCAATAAAATAGTCTTTCCTGCCCCACTCGGTCCTAAGATGACATGAAATTGGTTTAATTCAAATTGGTGATCCAATTCAAGCAAAGTTTCACCCTTTGTCGATTTGTATTGAATGTTTTGCAGGTCAATCATCGGGTAGATTTTTTAGCGATGAAACGGAACAAGGATAAGGCCAAAAATCCGATACTCAAGAGCAGGATGATGAAAATAACCGCCCCATCAATATCTGCAGAAGATAGGCGTAAAAAAATGGAGGTTGTCAACGTTTCTGTTTTTAATGGCATGGCACCTGCCACCATAATAGTTGCCCCAAATTCGCCTACGGCTTTTGCCCATGCCACAATGTAGGAGGCTAAAATTCCTTTTTTGGCCAACGGCAAAGTAACCGTGCGAAATGATTGCCATTGAGTGGCTCCTAAGGTTCGTGAAATATGTTCGTAACGCACCGGAATTTCATCCATTACGGATTTAATTAATCTCACTGAAACACCCACCACAGTGATTAATTGCGCGATAAAAATCCCTCCAATCGCAAAGACAATTTGGGTGGTGTGATCTTGCAGTGCGCTTCCATATTTTGTACTAAAAAAAAGTAAAATCATTGCTCCAAGCGCTGCGGGGGAGACTATCATTGGCAATTCTAATAAATTATCTAAAAACTGTTTGCCCGGGAATTTATAACGACTAAGGGCATAAGCGGCAGGAATAGCCAATAAGGTACTAATTAATGCAACGACAGTAGCAATTCCAATACTTAATTTCAAAGAATAAAATGTTCGGTCGGAGGTGAAAATTTGTACGAATTTAGTAGGATCAAAAAACCAAAATAAGGTACCGATTAACACCAAATAAACGGATGAGATGGCAAAAACAAAAAAGACATAACGGTAGGAAGTTTTTTGTTTCATGCCTTATTCAATTATCCAATCGGCTGGAAGTTGATAGACCCCTCCTACTGGTTTTTCTTCGCCAATATACGCATTCGCTTCAACCGAAGATGTAAAATAATTGTGCTTTCTAAAAATTTGCAGCGCTTCGTCACTCATCACAAAATCAATGAATTGTTGCGCAAGTTCTTTTTGTTTGGTGTGTTTTGAAATTGCCAATGGGATATACCCCACCCGAATTAATTCAGACGGATTTAGTTTGATGGTTTCAATTGCTTCTGGATTCCAATGTTCAAAAACACTCCACCCGATCACCGCATCCACCGATTTCATAGCGATGAGGCTAGCCGTTTTATCACAACTTTCTGAATACGTAAGGATGTTTGCTCGAAATTGTTCCTTTTCTTTTTGCGTAAAATTTTTCTCAATTATTTCGACCGCATAGGTGCCCACACATACTTCTTTAGGACTGGCAATTGCAATTTTTAAATCGGGTCTTAACAAATCGCGCAGGGTATGAATATTTTTTGGATTTCCTTTCACGACATTAATGGCAGAAACTAAATACATCGGGATTTGTTCAGATTCTGGATAAACGAGGTTCTTTGTTTTTGCCAATTCCATAAAATCGGACGACCCAGGAAAAAAAATATCACCTATGCCTGTTAATTCCATTTGTGAGAGAACAAAACCAGAACTGCCAATAATGGCATCAACTTTTATCTGTGTTTTTTGTTCAAAT
>JADZFJ010000461.1 GCA_020849935.1 Crocinitomix sp.
CTCATCGATGAATATATTTGGAAAAATTGAAGCAATTCTATTAATCACCTCTCCTTTGGTTTTTTCATTTGAACGGACAACAAATTTTGCAAGTTTATCGGAGTAAATTTTGATTCCTCCTTTTGTAGAAAAGTAGTGTTTTATAAAATCTTTATGCTCGCCGTAGGAGTATTGTTTTTCATCGCTCCCGGTGAAAGTTCCAGATTTGCCTTCAATCAAATGAAATCCAATCGATATGTCAAATAGGTCTGGATTCATTGTTCCTTGAAATGGACGAACCCCATGTTCCAATAAAAATGAAATTAATGTTTGGATGGCGATATTTGAAGGAACAGAACCATTTTCCTCTATGAATTTATGCTCAATTTCATTACGATTGGCTTCTGTAAATGTTGTGATTAGTACTCTTTCTTTAGTCGAAAGAGCTGTTTTAACTAAATGGGTTGTCTTTCCTGATCCGGCACATGCGATTATTAGTTTATTATTCATGTTGATTTTTTATTGCCTGTAAAATGTAACTTGGATAAATAATCTTCTTGTCAGACTCAAAAATAGCCAATGCGGACTCGGTTTTATTTTTTTTCATATAATCTAGAATCGCTTCATAAGTGACCGCAATAGTTTTTGATTTGGTGCTTAGGATGTCACTTAACAATTGCAAATTAGTTTTATTTGCATCGATAATTTGCTCCTCTAGACTAGGTAATTCATTATTGTTATCTGCACAAATAATTATTTCTTGAATGCCCGAGAAATCACTATATTTTCCAATAATATTAGTATCAAAATCTCCGTCATTGTCAGTGACTACCATCACTTTCTGCTGTAAACTTTCAGCCAAATATAAATACCTCTTGAATGCTAATCCACGAACAGTTATAACATCAATATTATTTTCAATGGGTAAAACGCCGTATTCATCAAAATAGGCACGTTGAATTATCAGTTCATCGGAGTCTCCTTCCACGAGGATAACACTTGAACTTAGAATCAAACGTAAGGTGTCATATCCACTTAATTTTTGAAAATATTTTTGGGTATCACCTTTTAAGTTAGTTATACGGGAATGAGTTCTGTTTTCAGATTCAATTGCCTTGTTGAGAAGTATTAAATTGTTGAGTCCAAGTTTATTTGAAACAAAACTACTGTGAGATGTAATAATTATTTGTTTATTTAAATTGTTACTTTTGATAAAATTAATGAGTTTATTTAACTTGGAATGAGAAAGGTGGTTTTCCGGTTCTTCAATTAATAAAATATTAGAGGATTTTGTGTTTTTTTCTTGCAATGCTAATTTTGTTTTTACCATTGCTTGCTCCCCCTTTCCAACCTGATGAAAAGGGATACCATTAATGCAGGTAACCAGACTTGTTTCCCAACTTGTTTTTGTTGAAAGATCAACCTCAATAGAAACAAGTTTGTCAGAGATAGCTCCTTGGTTAATTTTTTCATTAATTAGTTTTATATCATTATTCTGGGCAAAAACATCTTTTAATTTTCGATGTGCTTGAGAAATTTTAATTTCTTCTTCGGGTAGTAAACTTTCCTTAATAATATTAGATATGTATATATCTGAACCATTTCTATATTTTGCACTAGTAGAATCTACTAGTGAAGAATTAAGTGGGATCAATCTGGGAACAATTTCTTTACGCGCAAATGATTTCCAACTGTACTCGTAATATTCAATTGGAATAGAATTCATTTCCTGTGATTGAGTCTTTATTTCGTTAATCAGTTGGTTGTAAACATCTTGGTATTTGTCAGAATCAAATTTGATCTTAAACAAAATTCCACATGCTTTTGATTTGGTCGAATTGTAATCACCTGTGAAAAGCTGATTCATTTCCTCATCTTCAAAATCAATAAAAAGTTCGATCTTTAACTCTGGGAGTGGTACATTTTTTCCTATATTAATCTCAGTTAGATATTGAGTCACATTATCTTTATTTAAAATATTTTGATCCAAGTCTGTACGAATATTTTTTCCTTGTATAAATCCAGATAAACATAGATGAACTGCCTCAAGAATAGTTGACTTCCCAACTTCATTATCTCCGACAAGCACGTTTAAACGAGGATCTAATTCAAGTATGAATTCATCCTTAAAACACTTAAAATTGTTAATTATAATTTTTTGAATATGCATATTTGTTTTGATAGGTTAATACATCAATTATACAGATAAAATTCAGTTTTTACGACAAATTAATTTATAAACAAAATAGGCTTAAAAATAAACAATAATCCACCATAAGAAGGTCATGAGTTATAAAAGTACGTAATATACCATCAAAAAATCAAATTAGACAATCAAACTTTCCAACAATAAACAGATTCAAATAGTTTCCCAAAATAAAAGTATGTTGAAATGATTGATGGTTTTTTGAGATAAGAGGATAGGAGTTTAGGAGTGAATTCAATAACTCAAAAATGACTTTTATTTATTTTTCCTTACACGTGAAGGCTCAATATTCCTCAAAAGATAGTTAAGACAAAAAGTCAAATCTATATGATATTTAGTCAGAACGAAAAACACTCACGTAATCACTTATGACAGAATGACATGAGATTTAAAATTGGAATAATTATTTCAAATGATTTTTTTAAACAAAAAAAATAAAAATATGAAAACAGAAACAATTTCAAATGCTTATCAGCTTCTAGAGATTCAAACGAACGCAACTGAAGAGGATATAAAAAAGGCGTATCGAAAACTCTCTATTGAGTATCATCCAGACAAACACAATAATTCTGCACCTGCAAACGCCATGTTTAAACTCATTACCCAAGCGAAAAATGTTCTTCTTGATCCTGGATCACGACTTGAACACGATTACGCTTTAGGTGTTAAGTCGAGACCAGTGCAAGTAACAGCAACTAAAAAAGTTAATGAAAAGGTAGAAACAAGTGATGGTGTTGGAATTCTATTGGCAGCAGGGCTTGTTGGTTTTTTGATTGGTTCTCTTTTTGGAGGAAGTGATTCAAAATAGCTGAAACACTAAATGTATTATTGAAAAACTAAGTTACCTATGCTCCCACTATTACCCGTCCTCTTTTTAATTTTTGCAGGAGGAACACTTCTGTATCAAGCCTTCAAGGAAGATCCTGAACTAAAAGGTATTAATAGCGATAATATTCATGAGAATTATCTGATAAATCAAGATAATGAAAAATTACCCTCAACTCAAGTTAAACGGCGAACGACAAGAGCCATTAACACCATTATCCGTAATTGTAAGGGGTTCAAAATCGGTAAATCAGGAAATCCTGACGGTAGGAGGACAAAAGTCGATTACCATATATACAGCAAAATATTTGTGCTATGTGTTAGTGAGGATAAATCATTTATTAGTGACTTAGAATCTCATTACAATGGTAAATATA
>JADZFJ010000462.1 GCA_020849935.1 Crocinitomix sp.
TTGTACCATCTTTTTTACAACTAACAACTAAAAGAATAATCAAACTAAAAGCTGCGAAAGTGGATGCACTATTTTTTAATTTCATGACGAACGTTTTAAGGATGGATAACTTTGTTTCTTCTTTCAATAGACTTTTATTTTATCACAAGGTTTAATTGGTGCTAAAAAAATAATTTTATCCCGATTTGAACCTAGATTTATAAGTATAAACACTTAGAAAAATAAAATTTTTATCCGTATTTATACCTAACTTATTGATTTTTAACATTCTTTAAGATCGCCGTTTAAAAAAAATCATTTAAATTTAAATCAGTAATAATTTCACCCATACATTATTCAATATGTTAAAATACGTTGACAGACTTAAAAAATTCGATTATTTGGTCAGACATTCGATGACTGGTAGTCCGAAGGAGTGTGCAAAAAAACTAGAAATTTCACGAAGTAGATTTTATGAATTTTTAGACGATTTAAAATTAATGAATGTTCCATTAGAGTATGACCGAGCTTCAAAATCCTACCTCTACACCACTCCAGGAAAAATTCACATTGGTTTTGAAGAGAATTTAATCGATTCATCAGGTACAGCTCTTCGAAAAATTAACGGTGGACAATCCTCGAAAAACTATCGAATAAATATTTTTAACAGTCCAATTATAGTGGACATGTCACCATCTAACTTGCGTTATAGAATCCAATAGGTGGATAAGAGCGGATACTGAAAAGCTAAAATAGAGTAAGTAATTCAATAAATTTATGATTATGAGTAATTTAGAAAGTTTAAACAACTCAAAATTTGAAGCATTAAGCGACAAAGACATGCAAGATATTGCAGGTGGAAGAAAATGGACTGAGCATTTAGGACATGCTGAACTTGACGGTCAAACTGTTGACTATTGGGTTGACTGTTCAAACGGCTTTTTAGGTCTTGGAAAAACTAAATACGGCGATGCGTACGAAACGCATGATTAGTATTTAAATTTTAACAATAGAAGGCGAGATAAGAACTTATTTTGCCTTCTATTATTTTATGGTACTCATATTCAGTTCAGGTATTTATGATTCATCCACAGATAAGGTAATCGATTGGCTTTACTCTGAAAAGATTTCATTTTTTAAAATCAGTCCGTATTCATTGGGCTTTCAACAGCAAATTGAAATCATAGACGATCAAGTTTTTCTAAATAGTGAAAATGAAAAAATTGAATTGAATCCACAAAAAATTCAATCGATCTGGCTTCGAAAGTGGAATTTAGAAGCGGAAGTGGATCATTATCTAAAATCAAAAAATTTGGACGAAAAGTCAAAGTTTGCACTCAGAAATCTTTATATTTCAGAAATCAACGCAATCTTTCAATTTTTATGTCATTTTTTGGAGACATGTAAATGGTATCCAAAACCTACTGACTTAAATTCAAACAAATTAATTCAATCATTTGAAGCCAACAAATTAGGTTTCAAAGTTCCACTGAGTAAAATTGGTTATGAGTTGGAGTTCCGCCAATCGAATGAGGTAAAGCTGATTTCCAAATTAATCAATACGCATTTTTCGTATCAACATGAAGACAAAAACTACCATGCTTACACCAGTATGATTGGAAAAAATGCATCCCGTGAGTTTCCCTCTTTAATCCAAGAAAATATTCCAAAAAAATACGAAGTTCGCGTGTTTTATTTTGACGGTTTTATTCGATCGACTGCTATTTTATCACAGGCTAATGAACGAACTTCACTTGATTATCGTCGCTATGATTATACGAATCAAAATAGATTTGTGCCGTATCAACTTACTGAAGAAATGACCACCAAAATAACCACATTGATGCAAGCGTTAGCCATAAATACTGGTTCGATCGACCTCATTTGTACACACGAAAATGAAATTTACTTTTTAGAGCTTAACCCTTTTGGTCAATTCGGCGAACTTGGCAGAAAATGTCATCATCAAATTGAAAAACACATTGCATTTACGTTAGCTAATCTTGATACCGATGGAAAATAAACAATTGAACCTTTCTCAACTACACACCGATTTGGTTTTACCTTTGGCTGTTTCCTATCTCGAACCAATCGATTCGGTAAAATTTATTCGGAACACCACCAAAATCAATCCGACACATAAATTTTACCAATCCGAGGTTTTTCGTGGGCAGGAATTTCATAAACCAATCGCTAAGATTTAGGTATGAATCAGGCTACACCATTTATGCTCTATGCTCATTGTGTGATTGTTAAAGGAATTACAAGAAGCACCTTAAGCGATTTAAGTAAAAAAAAATATCATTTTATCCCCAATAGTTTAGCCGATTTATTGGAGAAATATCAAGGAAATACAATTAATGAAGTGCTTTCGAATTTTAGTCCAAACGATCACCCAACGCTCATCAGTTATTTTGAATTTCTATTCGCTCACGATCTCTTGCTTTTTGACCATTCCCCTTCCTCTTTTCCTGCGTTGGATTTAACTTGGGATTCGCCATCGCTCATTACGAATGCTATCATCGATCTAGCCTCAGAAAATTCAGACATTAATTATTATTCGATTATCAAACAATTGTCGGACCTAGGATGCAAAGCGGTAATGCTTCGTTTTTATAAAAATTTCGAACTCACTTTTCTTGTCGAACTTTTAAATTCGGCCAGTTGGAATCGAATTCGCGATATTCAATTGGTGATACCCTATACAACAGATGAACCTTTGTTTTATGGGCAGATTTACGATACTAATTTGCGGATTTCAAGTATTTTGGTTCATTCCGCGCCTGAAAATACGGTGATTTACGCTTCTGAAGATCGACTTTACTCAGTTTTATTTATTCAAGATAAGATTTTAAACTCCTCGCATTGCGGTGTGATTTTACCCAATTATTTTTCAGTTAATTTAGACACCTATCTTGAAGCTCGTTCATTTAATTCATGTTTAAATCGGAAAATAGGGATTGACATGGAAGGGAATATAAAAAACTGCCCGGCCATGACCACTCTTTTTGGAAATGTTAAGACAGACCGATTGTTGGATGCCATTCGGAAGGAGGGATTCAAAACATTGGGAAATATTGTCAAAAATGAACTAGACGATTGTAAAGTGTGTGAATTTAGGATGATGTGCACCGATTGCAGAATTGTAGCCAATGAGGACAAAATATTCACGCAAAA
>JADZFJ010000463.1 GCA_020849935.1 Crocinitomix sp.
CAAGCCCCCATCGTATTACAATATACATCTCTAAAATCCTCAATGCCGTCGATTTTTTGATCTCTTGAAGTTCCTAAATTCGCTGAGTCGAGGGGATGAACCGAAACGTTACCTTCAATGCCAGCAATCACTAAACTGGTTCCTAAATTCCCAATTCCTCTCGCTCCTACGCCTTTGGCACCTATTGTATCCAACACGGGAGTAAAAACAGGTTTATTTGTATTGCAAGCAAGCAAAAAAGCTAGTGCGAACGAACAAGCGATTAGATTAGAATAATTTACCTTGAAGCTCACTTTCATCATCATCTTCTTTAATAGGATTTGGTTTTTTTACTTTTTGAGGTTTTTCTAGATCCCACACCACTTCTATCGGTCCTTCTTCTGGCGTTGATGGTGTGCTTTCATCTTCGGTTTCAATAAATTCTTCCTCTTCTTGATTCGTTACGTTATATTCTTCTGGCCAAGGTTCTTCGCCAGGAATTGAATGCAATAATTCGATGTCTTTTACTTTCAATTTGGTTAATTGATTTCCTTGAGATTTCATCCCTTTGACATCAATAAACGATTCTAATTCAACTGTTTTATCAGGTAAATTCTTGGTTTCACGCAGACGTTTATTGTAACTGATATTGATTTTTGGTTGATAAGCTGTCGAAACAACCTCCAATTTAGAATTTTCGGCCTCGGAAATAAAGCTTGTTTTTTTATCTGAACGAATATCTATTAAAAACCGTTTTGCAAAGTGTAAATCCTTTTCACCATCATAATAAACCGCCGTAATCGGTCGCAATGGATACCATTTTTCAATGTGAATCAAGTCATCATCAAAACGATTGGCAATGTCAAAATTGGTTAAACGCAGTTCACCCGAAGAATAGAGTGTCAACAATTTATCATCCCCTTGAAATTCACCAAGGAACGTTCCTCTTTTATCCACATTTAAGCGGCTCACCACAGGATCCCACCAAATTTTTCGAGCTGCCAAGGTTGATTCACCTACTTCTTTCTGAACAATTTTTGCAACGATTTCTTTTGTTACACGATTTCCAGCAACTGCACGCCCTTTTATCAACAACTCCCCAAAATCGATATCAAAACGAATTCGTTTTAAATGTGGACGCGGACGCAACTGCACGTTAACAATTTCACGTTCGCCGTTCGGATGAACTGAGAAGTAATAAATTTTTGAGCCTTTTGTATCTCGGGTAATAGAATATTCTTTGTCGCGCGTAATGCTATTCACAGCAAAACGTTTCATGTAAGTTGGTCCATCCTCTCCTCCATCTCTGTAAATCAAGTGATAGATCGTCCGCATATCTCCATTTTTCCAAATCCCGCAGTAGATAATTCCTTTGCCAACGAACTTTTTATCGCTGATTCGGGTGACAATCATTTTGCCCGTTTTAAAGAAGACGATGACGTCGTCTATATCACTACATTCGGCAATGTATTCGTCCTTTTTAAGTCCCCAACCAATGAATCCTTCTTCTTTATCAACGTATAATTTTTTATTGGCGACGATGACTTTTTTCGCAGAAATGGTATCAAACGCCTTAATTTCTGTTCGTCTTTCTTTCCCCGCCGAAAATCGTTTCTTTAAATCTTTGAAATATTCGATGGCGTAATCAATCAAGTTATCCAAATGATGTTGGATGGTCTTCATTTCTTCTTCTAAAGACGCAATATAGGTATCCGCTTTATCCGAATCATGTTTTGTGATTCGACGCATTTTAATTTCAAGCAATTTCTTTACATCGTCATCAGTGACTGGTCGTTTTAGATGCTTGATGTGCGGCGCCAATAAAACATGCGTTACCTCAATCGCTTCGTCGTAGGTTTTTCCGTCAAAATCAATGTAGATCTTTTGTTCGATAAAAATCTTTTCCAACGATGAAAAATGCCAAGCTTCCAACAATTCTTCCAACCGAATTTCCAATTCACGTTTTAATAAATTAACGGTGTTATTGGTATTGATTTTAAGAATTTCGTTGACGCCTAAAAAGTAGGGTTTATTGTCTAAAATAACCGAACTGTTGGGCGAAATAGACATTTCACAAAGGGTAAAGGCATACAAAGCGTCGATGGATTTATCCGGCGAAACTCCCGGCGCCAAAAAGATCATAATTTCCACCTCGGCAGCGGTATTATCTTCGACCCTTCTAATTTTTATTTTCCCTTTTTCGTTTGCTTTAAGAATTGAATCGATCAAGGTAGATGTGGTAGTTCCAAAAGGAATCTCTACAATTCTTAATGTTTTGGTATCTACTTTTTCAATCTTCGCTCTTACCCGTACTTTCCCCCCTCTTAATCCTTCGTTATAGCCAGAAAAATCGGCCATTCCCCCATTTTGGAAATCGGGTAAGATATTTGTTTTTTTACCTCTTAAAACGTCAATCGAGGCATCGATTAATTCTATAAAATTGTGTGGCAAAATTTTACACGCCAATCCAACCGCAATTCCTTCGGCACCTTGTGCCAAAAGGAGTGGAAATTTCATCGGCAACAAGACAGGTTCATCATTTCTGCCATCGTACGAAGGAATCCACTTGGTTGTTTTTGGATTAAAGACAACGTGATTGGCGAATTTTGATAACCTTGCCTCGATATATCGCGGAGCTGCTGCAGAATCTCCAGTGAGGGTATTTCCCCAGTTTCCTTGCATGTCGATGAGCAATTCTTTTTGCCCAATTTGCACTAAAGCGTCTCCAATTGAAGCGTCTCCGTGTGGGTGATACTTCATGGTATTTCCAATGATATTCGCCACTTTATTGTAACGTCCATCATCCATTTCTTTCATCGAATGTAAAATTCGACGTTGTACAGGTTTTAGACCATCTGTGAGTGCAGGTACCGCACGTTCAAGAATAACGTAAGAAGCATAGTCGAGAAACCAATCTTTGTACATTCCAGACAAGGGGATAATTTGTTCCCCATTATCGTCTCGCATAAATTCGTCTGAACCTGGACGATAGGCGCCATTTGACTGCTCTTCTTCCGGTTCTTGATTCTCTTCTGACATAGTAATTTATCTGCAACGGACAAATTTAATCACAAGTAAGCAAGATTTTTAAGTCGCACGCTTCGA
>JADZFJ010000464.1 GCA_020849935.1 Crocinitomix sp.
AAATAAATTATTTTTACTCGGAGCCCTCTTTATTGGATTAGTTTCAAATGCACAAGAGGAAAGTGATACTACTCGATTTAAAATTGGAAACAAAGAAATCATCATCATTGGATCAGATACCATGATGGTAGATGTGGAAGGAGATGAAGAAGGTGGACCTGGAAGATTTGGTGGAGACCTGACTTATTGGGGTGGTTTTGATATCGGAATTAACATGCCGTTAAATGGAAATTCTCAGTCCACTTTTAATTCACTGCATCTACAAACTGATCCTATAAAATCCTTATCCTATTCATTTAATTTTGGTGAACAACGCATTCGAATTATTAAGGATTATTTTGGAATCGTTACAGGGGTTGGATTCACAAACAGTCGCTACGGATTTAAAAATGAAAGTCTTCGATTACAGGCAAATGCTGATTCGACTTATGGCTATGTAGATACCACTTTATTTACTGGCTTCTCTAAAAATCAATTGCGAATCAATTCGTTTCATATTCCAGTCTTATTTCAAATCAATACATCAAAAAACGAAGAAAATAATTTCCACATTTCGTTTGGTGCAATTGGTGGGGTTCGAATTGGATCGAATGTAAAATATAAATATGATTTCGAGAATGGTGAAGACACCAAGAATAAAGAAAGAGGTCGTTATAACTTAAACGCTTTCCAATTAATGGCAACTGCAAGATTAGGTTATAAAGATTATGGTCTTTTCGTGAACTACAATATATTATCATTGTACGAAACTGGCAAATCTGAAACGGCTTATCCACTTACATTTGGTGCAAGCTTTCATTTCTAAATTGAAATTAACAAGAATTAACAGAGTTCGCAAAACCTTTAACGTTTCATTAACATCAAAATTAAAAAATGAATCGAACTTTGTAAAAGCATTGAGGGCAGTAGCAGATTAACGAATCAAACACCTCAATTTAAAATGACTATTTCATTAGTAAGCGTAATTAAATAGTAGATTTTTTTCATGGCATCCCAGTTGTTCGCCAAAACAACTGGGATTTTTTTTGCTTATCGATAAGCATCACATTTTGGATAACTTTTCCCAAACTTTCCTTTGCGGTTACTTCCAAAAGCATTGTTGTCTTTACATTTTGGATTTCGAAACAAAGGCACTTTTAGGTGAAAATAAATGTCAGCTCCATACAAATCGTGAGGCACGAAAAAATTTAAGAGTTTGTCTGTTCCAATGGTAAGACTATAGAGCCTTAAACTTGCCCCTAATTGTAACCGGCTGTATTCGTACAATGAAATTGGTAGCGCAAAATCAACCCACTTTGTTTCGATTCGTGGCGTAACAGAAAGTGAATGTGCGCGTCGTGGACCAAAAGCTCCTTTTGTATGCGGAAGTCCGTGTACCCAGGTAGCATTGACATAAAAATAACTTGGAATGATATTGCGATCATACTGAACAGAAATAGAAGTTGGCAAACTTATTTTTTCTGGTTTTCTAATCAAACCACTTGTTGGCGTTGCTTCACGATCCACCAAAATCTCAGGTGCTGTTTCAATTTCTGTGGACAAATCGGCGTAATTTAGGATCAAATTCTCCCCTAATTCGTATCCAACATAGTTCACATTGGCTGGATTAAATTTCGCATAGCCAATGTCATTAATCGATACGCCAATTTTGTATTTATAATGTAATCGATTACATCCACCTCGTTTCGAATTGGGATAATAATTTTCGCATCCGCTTTGCATCCGTTGATAGGTAAAACCAAGGTCCAAGCCCCAACCACCTTTCATTGAAAATTCTGGTTGAGCATTCACCATGGCATCCGCATCAAAATTGCGAATAATCAGGGCCGTATCATTTAACACATTGTAATCAAGCGATCGGATACTGGTGGCGCCTCCCACCAATGGAAATATTTTTTTGAATGAAATACCTGCCATATACATACTCCGTTGACGGCGATGAAAAGTATAAGCATAACTCAATTTCCCTTCGCCATACGCTAAAATATTGGCGCGCAATCTTTCTAAGGAATACTCCGTTAAATGTTGTTCGGTAAAAGTTGTGATTCCATTTTCGATAAAACGCGCAATAGGTTCATCAATACGACGCGCGTCGGTGTATGCATATCCTCCAAAACTCAACCCAGCAGCATGATTTCCTTGACTCCAAACGGCAGATAAAACTTGCACAAAATCACGGTTGTATGCGTGATATTTTCCTCGACCGGTGGCGTAAAGAATATCTTCTTGGGCAATCTCACGTGTTTGGTTTAATCGAAGAAACGATGTGTTTTCTATCGACACCAAATTATTATTGACATAAGCCCCAGCACCGACGATGTGAATATCCAACCACGTTTTTGCGTCTAACATCGACGAAGGATTGATATGCACCCCATTGGTGGGAGAATAATTTGAACTCAATGATCCAAAATTTTCCTGCGTACGACCAATTAAGGACACACCAATTAAAAGTGTTATGATAAAACTATTTTTCAAAATAAACAGGACAATTTTGTAATTGAATTTTTAAAATTAACGTAATTATTTAGATTTGATACAGATTTACTTAAACTTTAATATTATCAAATTCATATCCCTTTTCCCCTAAGGTTTGTAAGATTTGGGGTAATTCGACCGACAACTGCGCAAATGCCTTATCAGAATCGTGAAAAACCACAATGGCACCAGGTTTTACTGCGTCAAGAAGTTTTTTAATTCTTGTCTCAGCCCTTAAATTTTTATCAAAATCATAAGAAATATGGGACCAAAAAACCGTTTTAAATCCTAATTGGGTGATTAGGCGATGTTGTTTAGGAGTAATTTTTCCATACGGCGGACGAAATAAAACGGAGTTAATTACTTTCTGCGCTTTTTTTATATCCTCTAGATACTCTTTTGTTTTTACCTTAAACCCATTGACATGAGAAAACGAATGATTGCCAACGGTATGCTCATTTTGAAGGAGTTTCGCATATAAATCGGGATGTAATTCTACATTTTTTCCGATACAAAAAAAAGTTGCTTTGGCTTGATAGGCTGCTAAGGTTTCTAAAATCCAATCCGTTGTAATTGGGTTTGGACCGTCATCAAAGGTAAGGTAGATTTTTTTAGAAGGAGATGAAAAAGAAAAATCCCAAATGGCACCCGGATAAAACCGTTTGAGCCATTTGGGAAATTTGTATAATCGCATTTATTGACCGTTTATTCTTTTGAAGAAATCTCCAAAAGTTTGGTCAATTAGTCTACTTGAAGAAATGCTTTCTTTCTGTAAAGTTGGCAATGCCGCTTCAATCAATTCAGTAATTTTATAGAAGTCATTACTAACTTTTTCTTGGTGCGCCTTATCCGTACCAAAAACTGCAGAGGATTGATATAAGCTAAAAATTCCTCGGTAAGCACTAAACATATCCTCAACCATTAACGATCCAAACTCAGGTTTTACGGATAAATAATAATTAATTTCTTCTTGGAACAGAGTAAACATCTGATCAGAATATTGTTGTGCTTTAGCTTCATTTCCAGCAATATAATAAGCAGACACATACGAAGGAATCACTTTATCAAAAGGAACATTTGCATGCGGCATTACTGCAATTCCTCTGTCCAATACCTCATTAATTTTCTTTTGAGCATCCGCCATTGCGGCTTCTGCCTTTTTAATGTCTTCTGGAATTTGACTTGGAATAAACGTACCAACCGGTGTCTTGATCGGCGCATCAGACGCTTTTGCTTGCTCAGACGCCATGATTTGTTTCATGATGTCAATTTTTTGTCTGTTTTCTTCATAAGTCTCACCGTAAGCATCTGCTAAGATACTGAACTGAATCCGGTAATTGTTAGTTAAACGGCGGGTGTAGTAATCCACTAAAACACCTTCTTTCTCCATATTACCCCATTTAAATAAGTTCATGAGGTTTTCATATAAACGTGTTTTGTTTACTTCTCCTAGCGTATTTGGATTTTTACCAACTTTCGCTTCAACTGGAACAAGTTTATACACCAATCCTTCAGCAAAGAAATATTTATCTAACCCTAAATAGGTGTCAGGATCAGCAGAACTTGCAAAATAAATTGGTCGTTTCCAATCAAAATGCGCCACCATATCCAAAATCATTAAATCTGCTTTGAAAATAGTTGTTTTTGGCATTTTCCATCGAATCACATCCACCATTCGATCTGCATGTTCTTGCGTAATAATGCCTGATTTAAGTGCATTTTCTTTGTTTACTTTGACACTAAATCCAGAAGCTGGAATAATGAACACTTTTTGTCCTCTTCCTCTATCATCAATGTTCGCATCATCGGCAAGATATTTCATCACATAATCAAGTGGCAAATAATCAAACGCATCGTTAAAGGTTAACATGATTCCTTGAATATTTTGCAAATCGGTTTCAACCAATCCATAATCTTGACCTTTTTGTAACAAATTCATGATTAAATTACGGAAGGTAAAATAATTTGAAGTTGAATCCATGGTAGGAATAGTAGCCAATAAATCAGGTTTTTTAACTGCAAAATTGGTTCCTGCTAACAAGGTATAAAGGTTCAACGCTGCTGATTTAAATGCGGTCTTAAACTCAACCGGATTCGCTTCAATTTTTTGGTTGATACTTGCTTCCCATTTAGGATCTAATGAAGCACTTCCCATCGTTAACTGGTTTGTTCCAAGCACGTACATATAATCTCGGTACCCATTTTGACGATATTGTTCTTCAGTAAATGAAATCGGCAATGGTTCAGAATCGTAGGCTCTTCGCGTCATTTGCTCAGTGTACCAATCTGTATTTAATAAACTTAAGTTACAAACACGAACATCAGTTTTCTTTCCTTCAACTTCTTGCAAATACCATAATGGGAAGGTATCGTTATCCCCATTGGTGAAGATAATTGCGTTTTTATCACAACTGTTCAAATAATTCTCCGCCAAAGCTTGTGCGGTATAACGGTTACTACGGTCATGATCGTCCCAACCAACAAAGCCCATTAGCATTGGCACTGGGATGGTAATCGCGATGGCGACAAACGCAACAATATTATCTTTCATCTTAATTTCTCTGAAACCAATCATAGCCGCATAGAGCACCGCAATAACAGCCATCATATACAAGAAGCCCATTCCTGCAGCAGTATCTCCTGCGAACAAAATAAGACCAAAGAGGAAAAGACTACCGACAATAATCGCTAGCTCTTTCCACACCATATTTTTAAACGCATCGTAAAGTGCCAACACCGACATCCCAATCCAGATAGAAAATGCATAGAAAGAGGCTGCATACGCATAATCTCGCTCTCTTGGTTCACTTGGTTTTTGATTTAAATAAATGATAATTGCAAAACCAGTTAACAAGAACAATAACATGACTAACCACCATCCAGAAGACGATTTTGTGAGCATAAAAATGAACCCAATCAATCCTAAAATCAAAGGTAACATGTACATTTTATTATGCCCAGGGTTTTCAGTAATAACCGATGGAGCGTCTGTTTGATCCCCAATATGATGTTGATCAATAAAATTCAACCCAGAAATCCAGTTCCCATCGCGCGGAGCTCCGTGGCCCTGTTCATCACTTTGACGACCGGAGAAATTCCACATAAAATATCTCCAATACATCCAACTTACTTGATAATTGGCGAAATAAGTTAAGTTTTCACCCATCGATGGCAATTTATCACCCGAATGTCCTGACCAACTTTTATACCCTCTAACATGGTGAGATTCACTGCTATACATCCTTGGGAAAAAAGTCATGTCAGAAGCTAAATATGTAGGTTTTGAATTAGCTCCATCATAGGTTTGAAAGTACTTTTCAGTGATCGTAAATCCATTTTTAGCGGCTAATTCTTTCGCATCTTTTTCTTCTTTAAATCCTTTGATTTCATTGCCCATTCGATCAATCACCACAAATCTTCTCAAATAAACATCACTTCGATCACCCCATGTTTCACGATCTTCGTTCATTTTAGAGTTAAAATAGTGACCTCTTAAAATAGGCCAATCACCATATTGCTCTCTTTTTAAGTACGCCTCTAAACTCACCAAGTTTTCAGGATCGTTTTCATCCAATGGCGTATTCGCATTTGAACGAATTACAATCATGGCAAAACATGAATATCCTAAGAAAATCATGGAAGCGCTCCACGTAATGGTATTTAAAACAGGACTCCCTTTCTTTTTAGAATAGATCAATAACCCAGCGATAATCGTAAGCATCAAGATAAAAAAGATGACAGTACCTACATTAAATCCTGCCCCCATTTTGTTGACAAAAAATCGCTCAAATCCTCCAGCTAATTGTACTGTGTAAGGAATCACAATTGATTGAATAACACCAAGAGTTACAACCCCAATAATTCCAGTCAATAAAAATCCGGAAATGGTTGGTTTCTTGAATTTTCTGAAATAGATAACATAGGCCAATACAGGAATACACAATAAGTTCAATAAATGGACTCCAATTGAAAGTCCAATCATAAAGAAGATTAGAACAATCCATCGGTCTGGATTTTTTCCACCAATGGATTCTTTTCCTAAAACCAAATCCCCATTAATTTCTTGTTCTTCCACTTCGGCATCCCATTTAAAAATGGCCCAAACAACAATCGCAGTAAAGAAAGAAGACATTGCGTACACCTCACCCTCAACCGCTGAAAACCAGAACGAATCAGAGAATGTGTAAGCGATCGCTCCAATCAAACCTGATCCTAAGATAGCCCATTGTTGCCCTTGTGTTAAGGAGGCCGGAGCAGTTGCTTTTAGAGAATCAGGATTTGAATTTTTTGGTGTTTTACTAAAGATAGAATCCCCAGGATTTTGAACGGCTTTTTTCGCCAACATGGTGATTGTCCAAAATAAAAACAAAATAGTAAATGAACTCGAAAGTGCCGACATGGAATTTACCATCATCGCCGCAGATTCAGGACCTGTAAACATCGTAAACAAACGACCTAACATCATAAACAAAGGAGCGCCCGGTGGGTGACCTACTTCTAATTTATACGCCGTGGTGATATACTCCCCACAATCCCACAAGCTTGTGGTTGGTTCCAGTGTCATAAAATAAACTGTCGTGGCGAAAATAAACACCATCCAACCTACAATCGTATTGATCCTTTTGTAATCCATATTCTTTTTTATAAAGCAGTGCGAATTTAAAAATATATTTCGAGGAATTTCCTTAAAAAACGTGAAACTACGTTATTTGACCCTAGATTCTTGCATTAATTAAGATTTTTTAAGATTTACCTCAAATTTTTACTTTTATAAATAGTTATAAATCAACGAATTTAATGATTTTTTAATTTTAAATGATTAATTCTTTGTCCAATTAAAAATTGTAGCTAAATTTGCGTCCGCATTTACGGATGTTGTCTGTCTCATGGTGTAACTGGCAACACGTCTGGTTTTGGTCCAGAAGAGTCTAGGTTCGAGCCCTAGTGAGACAACCAGAAAATCCTCAGTAAAAACTGAGGATTTTTTTTTGTGGTAAACTGAGCGAGAACTTTATTTGGTTGTTGATGAAGATTTGGTGACTTGGTTATTCAACCTCATGGAAATTTATACCATTAATAATAGTATCAGTTAAATTTTTGATCTTCATCTAAATATTGACCATCCATTTAATATGAGTGCTTCTGTTTAAATAAACGCGCTATCATAAAAATTTCGTTTTTTATAACTTGTGATTTTTTTTAAAATTGTAGTAATTATACGTACCCTTCAGAGATTCAATCTTCGAATCCTAAAGTTATACACAAAAAACGTAATCATTATATGTATCGCATTTAGAACACTTAACCAAAATTAATGTGGTTATTAACGAGTTAACCTAAAAATAAAATTAACACTTAAAAATTATTAGTACTCATCTAAAATTGATATTGGTAATTTTTCTTTCATCAAACAGATTTTATTAAAAAAAATATATATTTTAGCCCAACTTTCACCCGTACTTTGGATTCCGATTATAAATATTTGTTTTGACTATTTTTTAATTTTCAAATCGAAAATTCTAAGTCGTATTCTGGATAGAAAAAATAATTTTCTTTGATCAATAAATTTGGTCTGCACTAAGCGTGAAAATAAGGAAGCACACAATTTAGAAATTTAGTATGAAATTTAGATTCAATAAAAAATGATTGCAAAAGCGTTGATACAAATAGTTGAAGGTCTAAATTCATATTTGAATGGAGTTTATCCCTCCAGTCTTAATCAAGCAAAAATATCAAACGCTAAAAAATCGCAAGCAGATAATGGAATTTCGGTTACACTAATAAATATAGAAGAAGATAAGGTGTATAAAAACCATCTTAATCCCCTAAACGGTTCATTGGCTAATAATCCTGCTACTTCACACCCCCTGGGTGGTTTACCAGTTATGCGAATTAATTTATATGTTCTCTTTGCTTTTGATGCACAAACTCCAGAAAATTATCCCGATTCGTTAACTCGTTTGACACATGTGTTAAGTTATTTTCAGAGTAAACCTTTTCAAGAAATAATAATCCCTATTTCTGGAACAAATCCAGTTGAAAAAAGATTTAATCTAGCAATTGACTACCACAATATCAGCTTAGAAGACTCGAACAATATGTGGTCTAATTTAGGGGGAGAACAAAAACCTTATGCCATGTATCAATTTAAATTATTAGAAATTGAGCCAGCAATAACACCAGCTGCGGTAAGCGTAATACAACAACCTCAATTGGTTAATCCAGCAGGTTCAATTCAACAACTAAATACTAACTAAAATAATTGTGAACTAAAATAAAATAAATTATGGCTTTATATGATCATCCGAACACACCAGGAGTAAAAATTGTAGAAAATTCGTTGCTTCCACCATCGATCGTCCAAGTTTCTACTGCTGTGCCAGTATTTTTAGGATATACCGAAAGGGGTCCACAAAATCAAGCAAGGCGAATTTCATCTCTAAAAGAATTTGAAGTTCAATTCGGGACAGGAAAATCCTACACTTTTGTGACCACACAAAATGGTTCAACTTACACGGCTGCAACACCAGCATCAGGTACACCATTTTTCTTTTACGAAGCGATTCGGCTTTATTTTATGAATGGCGGCGGTGCATGTTATGTCATTTCAATTGGTGGTCAAACTATAGTTGATGTACAAAATTTTATAGCTGCCATGCCGGCTATTGAAAAATTAGACGAACCAACACTTATTTTATTTCCTGAAGCAGCTAATTTAGATATGACTAATTACGGTTTGGTGGCCAATGCTGCGTTAGCTGTTGCGCAAACCACCAAAGACAAGTTTGTTATTCTTGATTCACCATTGAACTCCAATTTATTGGATTCGATATCTCCTGAATTGTCCAATTATCGTCAAGCCATTGTCGGAAATTTATCTTATGGCGCTTCATATTATCCTGCACTTGTAACAACAGTTAAATACGCTATAAATACTACGAATATAACAGATCCAGTCGGTTCTACAGCTTATAATAATCAGCTTGCCGCTATTAACTCAGTTAATAATGCAATAATTCCTCCATCATCAATAATAGCAGGTATTTATGCTAAAGTGGATCGTGAAATTGGGGTTTGGAAAGCACCAGCAAATATAGCTTTACTCGGTGTTTTAAACCCCGTTCAAGCAATTTCCGACGCCGATCAAGAAAATTTAAATGTTGATGCGACCACTGGAAAATCAGTGAATGCAATTAGAAATTTTGTAGGCCGTGGCACCTTGATTTGGGGAGCACGAACCTTAGATGGTAACAGCAATGAATGGCGCTATATTCAAGTGCGCAGATTGTTCATCACGGTTGAAGAATCCGTAAAAAAAGCAGTTTCGCAGTTTGTTTTTGAAAATAACGACGCCAAAACATGGACTAAATTAAACGCAATGGTGCGCTCGTATTTAAACGGGCTTTGGAAAGAAGGGGCTTTGATGGGCGCAAAGGCTGATGAAGCTTATTTTGTAGAGATTGGTTTGGGAACAACAATGACTACGCAAGATATTTTAGAAGGCCGCATGATTGTAAAAATTGGACTAGCTGCCGTTCGTCCTGCTGAATTTATTGTGCTTGAATTTTCTCATTTTGTAAATCAATAACCCTTTAAATCAGTCCATTATGATAGTTCAAACCCCCGGTGTTTACATCACCGAAAAAAATAATTTGGCGTCATCAGTTGCCGGTATTTCAACGGCTGTTCCCGCCTTCATAGGGTTTACGGAAATAAGCCAATTAAACCCAATACGGATTAAAAGCATGTTTGAATTTGAGAATCATTTTGGGGGTAATTTTACCCCTCAATTTGCTCAAAGTGCTAATCCAAATCAACCGATTGTTCCAAATAAACGGTTCTTTTTATACGATTCGTTGGATTTGTATTTTCGTAATGGTGGTGGTCCTTGTTACATTACTTGTGCTGGTACATACTCCACAACCGACTCACAGAATATAACTGGGTTACTTAATGCAGCTTTAGGACAAATAGATGTTTTGGATGAAGTGACATTGCTTTTAATGCCAGACATGCATTTTCAGTTCAATGATGGCACAGGTGTACTCTCATCTTTAACTGGAAATGGGGATTATAGCATGCTTGCATCCTCTTTGCTCTCTAAATGCGCAGCACTCAAAGATAAATTTGCGCTTTTGGATTATTTGCAGCCCAATTCAAGTCCTGTTGATCTTCGAAATTGGATCAGCGCACCTGTAAATGAGCTTAAATACGGGGCACTTTATTACCCTTGGTTAAAATATGCTCGCACTATTGATGTACGTTACGAACAAATTTCTCTCCTTCATCCAACAGGCTCAACTCAAGAATCTGCAATGAATAACATACTTGCAGATGGTGTAGCAATGGATCTACGTTTGGGTGGATATAAATCTGTTAATGAACTAACTAACGAGTTTAACAATCTATCTACAGACGTATCTAACAAAACCAAATTAACCGCAGTTTTTAACTTTCTTTATCAATTGGTGGCCGGTTTAGATGATCGACTCATTTTGGCGGACGCGGAACTTGACGGACATCGCAATGTGTTATCCACTAATTCCAACTTTACCAAAGAAGTTAAAAATTTGTTTTGGTTTACCACGACACTTGGTTCCGGTTCTTTGGGTATGCTAAATCTGTTTCCTAACAACACAGTTCCTCCAAATTCTACGTGGATTAATTTCGCTTTCGGTAACTATGCAAATTATACTGACCTCGCGTTAGATGCCGCAAATTTAGGATACATTCCTCCACAATCAAATAGCGATGTTATTTCTGATCTATTGTCTGGAAATTTTGTAAAACTTAACACAATTTACGCAGGAATTGCCAATTTTTATGAAATGGCCAACGTACGTAAGATGGCACTCGAAAACAAAATTTTTATTGAAGATCCCATTTATGCGCAATTAAAAATGGAGGTGATTAATTATCAAAAACAAATTCCATCTCAAGGTGCAATAGCAGGGCTTTATTGTAAAAACGATCGAGAACGTGGGGTGTGGAAATCGCCAGCAAACATGGCAGTTCAAGGTATTGAGAAACCTATGTTTGAAGTTTCTAATGCTGAACAGGACAGTTTGAATGTTGATGCCGTTTCAGGTAAATCAATTAATGTTATCCGAACATTTACAGGAAAAGGTGCCTTAGTTTGGGGTGCCCGAACACTTGACGGTAATAGCAATGAATGGCGCTATATTGCTGTAAGACGTTTCTTCTCTTTTGCCGAAGAATCAGTGAAAAAAGCAATGGAAAATTTCGTCTTTGAAACCAATAACGCCCGCACATGGGTTAAAATTAAAGCAATGATCACAAGTTTTTTAGTCGATCAATGGAAATCTGGTGCTTTAATAGGCTCCACGATGAACGAGGCCTTTTTTGTTAATATTGGGGAAAACACATCATCACCTTCAGAAATATTAAATGGAATAATTAATGTGCAAATTGGAATGGCAGTAGCACGACCTGCTGAATTTATCATCCTCGAATTTAGCCATTATACAAAATCTTAAACAATTCTTATAAATTATTAAAACCTATAAAAAATGAGCAATTACGTATTAGCAACACATCGTTTTACTGTCGATTGGGGCGGAACAAAAATCGGATTTCAAGAAGTGTCTGGTATGACACATGAAACTGAAGTTATTTCTTATGAGCATGGCGCCATGATAGATGGTACTGCTCCAATGAAAAGTCCTGGTAAAACCAAATATGCCGATTCAGTTACCTTAAAAAGAGGGTATTTCAGAAATGACACTGAAATGCAGGATTGGTTGCAAGCTATCAGAACTGACGAAACGCAACGTCGTACGGTAATTGTTACCTTATTGGATGAACAGCAAACACCTGTAATGTCATGGACAATTTTCAAAGCTTGGCCTTCTAAAATTGACGGAATTAGCTTAAATTCGGGAACAAGTGCAGCTGCAATTGAAAATATTACATTGCAACACGAAGGTTACGATTTCCAAATGTTATAACAAATGCCACAGGCCTTTCCATATACAGGGTATCATTTTGGAGTTTTTTTTCTGTTTCCACAGTTTAATTTTAATGCCACTTTCCAATCCGTTTCAGGACATGATTTTAGTTCTGGATCAGCTGAAAGTGGTATGAAAGAAGGGGGAAATAATGGAGTAAGATTACCACTAACTAGCTCAGGAAGTTATTCTGGACTTAAATTAGAACGGGGTTTCACGGCAGATTTGGGGTTATACGATTGGTGTGAACAAACACATACAACCATGAAAACGTCACCTTGTAATATTTTAGTTTCTCTCTTAGATAAACAAGAATATCCCGTAAAAAATTGGTTGATTTTCAATGCTATACCTACTAGTTGGTCGACAAGTGGCTTATCCGTTTCTAACAGTACAAGTATCATGGTGGAATCCATAAGTCTTAGTTATCAAAACTTTATACTTATCTGATGTCAATATATATTAAGGAACTTAATGTGACCTTGCAATTAGGTGAGTACGGCGGTGACGAAGCTGCTGATAAGGTTGAAAATCATGGAAGCAAAATCTCATCAGATACAAATGCGTGTACATTAAATCATGCGGCTGTTGTGCAGGATGCTGTAAAAGAAGTGATACGGATTTTAAAAGAAAAAAACGAACGTTAATATGTCGGACATCTCTAATATTGCAGATCGAATTGGCTTGCCGAACCACATGAAAATCCTCTTGGTTGATTCGGCAAAACCAGATAATATCCTTGATAATTTTACGGTCATTGTAAATCCGGAATCATACAAAGTAGAGTATAAAAATTGTTACAAAAACGATCAAGCACAAGGGGATACAGAATCACATTATTCTTTGAACAAAGTAAAAGAGCAAACAATGCAAATTAGTTTGATCTTTGACAGTACAGGTTCACTTGGAAGTGTCCCTTTTATTGGGAATCATTCTGTTTTGGATCAGATTGAACGTTTTTTGCAAGTTGTACAATACAATACCGCCAAATTTGGTCAGGATAATGAAAAAAAATCACTCAAACTCATTTGGGGACCCAAGCAATTTTTTGGGGTATTAACTAATTTAAATATAAATTATTCCCATTTTGATACGCAAGGTGTACCTATTCGTGCAACCGCCTTTGCTTCGTTTAGTGGAGGGGATCTGACTTTTGACATGAGTGAAAAAGCTCAAAAACGATTTGACAAGGGAAAAGAAATTAAAAAAATTGACATTGGAAAACAAAAACATGCCATCAATGCAGTTGTAAAATATGGACATTATGTTACATTAATTGCCAGACAACCAGAAGCTGGAAAACCAAAATCAATTCGGATTGCCGAAGAAATAGCTAGAATGATTATTTAATAAATGGGAATCTCAGATCCAAATATAATAAATCAAAAAATCTTACTTGATGGTGAGGAAGTAACTATTGCGCTTCTTGGATTTTCTGTTTCTTACGAAATTAACCGTGTTCCTCGTGCAAGATTAGAATTTAATTATCGGCAATTGGACAAAACGGAAGTGCAACAGCAAGTTTATATACTCAAGCAGGCGAAAAATTTTGATCCCCCTGTTAAAA